>JAEZOG010000249.1 GCA_023414155.1 Cyanobacteria bacterium OH_CFB_184
CTTCCTGAAGATGCAAGCGATTTCGCTAAAAAGATTATTGAGCCTTCAATGAGACAAAAAGGTGATGATATCCCTGTTTCTGCAATGTCAGATGATGGTGTTATCCCAACTGGTACGTCTTGTTTAGAAAAACGTTGCATAGCTCCAAGAGTTCCTCGTTGGGAAGCTGAAAACTGTATTCAATGTGGTATCTGTGCTTCAGCATGTCCACACGCAGTTATCAGAACTAAATTAATCCAACCTGAAGACTTAAAAGATGCACCTGCAACTTTCAAAACGTTAGATGCAAAACCGGGCGACGGCGAAAAATTCAAAGTACAAGTTTACTGTGAAGATTGTACAGGTTGCGGTGTTTGTGTTGATCAATGTCCGATCAATATCAACAAACCAGCTACTCCGGCATTATCTTGGTCTTCTATTGAAGAAGAAGTTAATGCAGGCGAAAAAGAAAATATTGTATTCTTTGAAGCATTACCAGATAACGTAATGGGTAAAAACACAACTAAAACTATAAAAGGTGCTATGTTGAGAAAACCATTATTCGAGTTCTCAGGTGCTTGTGCAGGTTGTGGAGAAACTCCATATGTTAAGTTAGTATCTCAGTTATTCGGTGAAAACATGATCGTTGCAAACGCAACAGGTTGTTCATCAATCTATTCAGGTACTTTCCCAACAATTCCTTACACAACTTCTAAAGAAGGCAGAGGACCAGCTTGGGGCAACTCATTGTTCGAAGACAACGCTGAGTTCGGTTTCGGCATGAGATTAGCTGTAGACCAAAACAGAAACACTTTAAAAAGATATGTTGGCCTTGTTCTTGAAAATGAAAAAACTCCTGCTGATCTTAAAGAAGCGTTAGAAGGAGCAATGGCTCACTGGAATAATTCAAAAACAGATGAAGCATTCAAAGCTCAAGATAAAGCAAAAGAAGTACTTGCTAAATACGCAGATGCTGATTGCGCTGAATTAGCAAAAGTGCTTGAACTTCAAGACTACTTCACAGATAAATCAGTTTGGATTATCGGTGGTGACGGTTGGGCAAATGATATCGGATACGGCGGTATTGACCACGTATTAGCTCAAGGCAAAAACGTTAACATTCTTGTTCTTGATACTGAAGTATACTCTAACACAGGCGGTCAAGCTTCTAAAGCAACACCGACAGCTGCTGTTGCCAAGTTTGCTACAGGCGGAAAACCTACTTATAAGAAAAACATGGGCTTAATGAGTATGGCTTATGGCCACGTTTATGTTGCATCAGTTTCTCTAGGTGCTGACAGAAACCAAACACTAAAAGCATTCCAAGAAGCGGAAGCATATGATGGACCATCTATCATATTTGCATACTCTCCTTGTATCGCTCATGGTATCGATATGAGTAAAACTCAAACAGAACAAAGATTAGCGGTTGAAGCTGGATACTTCCCGTTATACAGATACAACCCTGCTAATGAAAAACCATTCACTTGGGATGCTAAAGAGCCTAAAGGAAGCTATCAAGATTTCATCAGAAGCGAAGGACGTTATAAGTCACTTGCTAAAACAAATCCTGCAGCTGCTGAAGCTCTTTACCAACAAGCAGAAAAAGATGCTGCTGAGAGAATGGCTGTATTCAAAGCAGTTGGCGAATTGTTAAGATAAGAAAGTATACTTATTAAGTAGCTTTTGAAATAAACAATTTCTATATAGCTTAAAAGGCGGTAACATAAAGTTACTGCCTTTTTATTTGGAGATTGTTAAAAATTATCTTATAATTATTAAATAATTGAGGGAAACTAATGCTTAACGGAAAAAAAATAGTTGTAATCATGCCTGCATACAACGCGGAAAAAACATTAAAGATGACTTTCAGCGAGATATATCAGGAATTTGTTGATGAAATTATTTTGACAGATGATTATTCTGATGATGGGACGAAAGAGTTATCTAAAGAGCTCAATATTACAACCATTTTGCATAAAACTAACAAAGGATATGGGGCAAATCAAAAATCTTGTTACAGAGCAGCATTAAAAGAAGGTGCTGATATAGTAATAATGCTTCATCCTGATTATCAGTACACCCCGAAGCTTATACCTGCGATGGCTTCTATGATGGCGTTTGGAGAGTATGATGCAGTAATTGCATCAAGAATGCTTACAGGAAGTGCTTTAAGAGGAGGAATGCCTTTTTATAAGTGGGTGAGTAATAAGTTTTTAACTTTTTTCCAAAATGTTTTTTTAGGACAAAATTTATCTGAGTATCATACAGGATTTCGCGGTTTTACAAAAGAAATCCTTGAAAAGTTGCCTTTAGAAGATTGTGATGACGATTTTATTTTTGACAATCAAATGCTTGCATTGATTTTTTACTATGGTTTTAAGATAGGTGAAATAAGTTGTCCTACAAAATATTTTCCTGAAGCTTCTTCTATTAATTTTATGCGTTCTTGTAAGTATGGTATTGGTGTGCTTGAAGTCAGCCTGCAGTATTTATTGGCAAGGCTCGGGGTGTATAAAACAAAAATATTTTCTAAAAATGCACGAAAATTAGATCCGGATAAAGAGCTGGAATATTATTACAAAGGCAATTGATTCTAGATCATTGTTCCTAAAGATGGAGCAAGTGAAATAAACACCCTTACAAGAGCTTCATCCCATTGAATTCCCGCACCGACTTGAAGAATTTCGCAAGCTTTTTCAATGCTTAAGCCTTTTCTGTATGGTCTGTCGCTTATTAAAGCGTGATAAGCGTCAGCAATCGATACAATTCTTGCTGCAAGAGGAATGTCTTCACCTTTTAGCCTGTGAGGATAACCGCTGCCATCCCAGTGCTCATGGTGATATTTTACAATTGGAATCAAATCGTGTAGTGATGGGTTTGGTTGCAATACTTTTTCTGCACCAATACTAGGGTGCTGTTTCATGATTTCCCATTCTTCATCACTTAATTTAGTTGGCTTTTTAAGTACGTTTTCAGGGATTCCGATTTTGCCAACGTCATGAAGTAGTGAACCAAGCTTGATTCTTTCAACTTCTTTTTCAGGAAGGTTTAATGCTCTTGCAAGTGCTACAGAGTATCTTGAAACAGATGTTGAGTGACCTTTTGTATATTCATCTTTAGCATCTATTGCGCTTGCTAATGAAGTTACAACGTCGATCAAGTGGTTTTGAGATATTATTTCTTCACTTTGGAATTTATTTACAAGTTCTTCTTCAAAGTTAATACCTATTTGAGCGTGTCTTTTTGTTAATACTGATGCAAAAGAGCTCAATGCCATATCATCCCAGAAGTCATAATCTTGAGAGCTTACGATTGTTGATATGCCGTTTTGGTAACCTTTACTTTTTGATATATACATTGCTTGTTCAGCAAGGATTAAAAGCTTTTCTTGATCCATTGAAGCTGTTGGGTATGTTGCAACCCCTACAGATACTTTTACAGGCCCTACGTTGTCTATTAAGCAGCAAGAAAGAGTATATGTAAGATATTCTGCAAGATATTTTGCTTCTTCTGTACTCATGTCAGGCAAGATAACTGCAATCTCGTCGCCGCCGTATCTTCCTGCGATATCTTGTTTTTTGATGTTCTGGCTTATTTTATCAGCCACAACTCGAATGATTTCATCACCTTTGGCATGCCCAAATTCTCTGTTTATTTGAGAGATGTTGTTTATGTCAAAGATTATGATAGAAACTTGTTTATCGTTTTGCTCTGCTTCTGTTAATTCTTTAGAAAGTAATTCCTGGAATTTTCTGTGAGAACATAGGTTTGTAAGACTGTCTATGTGAGAGCTTTGAGATACTTTGTCTTTTAAATCGTAGTTTGTGATAAATAAGCCGTAATAGCTTGAGATCAAAGTATAAATATCAATGTGGCTTTCAATCTCATAATCGCCGATAATAAGAACGCCTATATTATTGCCAAAAGTAGCAATAGGAACGATTATTGCCGGAGAGTTTGAAAGATATGGAATTTTTAAGAACGAGTTATTGTTGTGTACTGAAATCTTGTTTTGGTTTAATGTTTGAATAATCTCGTTTGATGAATCATTTAAAAATACTCTTGAAGAATATATGCTGCCGATTTTGTCAATCAGCTTGATATTCATGCAGTTAGACTGCTCGTTTATCACGCCTAGTGCGGTAAATGCACAATTTAATTTGTTTGTAATTAAGTTGTGGAAAGAATAAAATATTTCATTGATATTTTGTTTATTCAATAAAATATCATTCATAAACTTAATAAATTCAGGGTAATCAATTGCAAGAGACGGCTTTTCAACATACTGATTGTAGCCTCCATACAACCTATTAGAACTTGCCCTACTGTTCAAAGAGTTAATTTTTGCAATTAATCCCGTTTGATTTATAG
>JAEZOG010000111.1 GCA_023414155.1 Cyanobacteria bacterium OH_CFB_184
CATAAGTTGTGCGCAAATGCTAAAGAAGATGCGTACAACAAATCATATATCTCAACAGCTATAAAATGGGCCATCAGAAACGAAGTCAGAAGAAGATACAAATGGTATGTTCTCAAAAACAAAAGAGACGTAGCTTATTTTTCTGAAGACTCTCAAGGTGCAGTAAGAGAAGCTGTTTATAAAACAATTCTTTCTATTGACGAGATGGCAGAAGGCGAATCTCCTACTCAAATAAAAGACTTCAAAAGAACGCCTGAAGAAAAAGTAGTTTTCCATGAATTAAGCGAAAGCATAAAAGAAGCTATCAAAAAACTTCCGGCAAGAGAAAGAGAACTCATTGAGTGCAAGTTTTATAAAGATAAAAAACTAAGAGAAATATCAGAAGAATTCAATCTTTCTCCATCTAGAATTTCAAGAATAATTCAAGCGGGATTGAACAAAGTGAAAAAAGAACTGGTTAAACAAAACCTTGTATAATCTAAAACATTTCTCTTTTCCAAAGGTTGTAAGCGATAACTGCGGTTATTGAAAAAGAAATTAATAATATATAATAAAAGGCAAACGGATGATGAGCAAAAGGTACTTTGACATTCATTCCCCACAATCCTGCTATTACAGAAGGAACTGTTAAAACGATTGTTACTGATGTCAAAAAACGCATCACTACATTCAAGTTGTTTGATATGATTGAAGCAAAAGCATCCATCATACTCTCTAATATATTTATGTGCATTTCAACAATATATAATGCTTGATTGTTGTCGATAATTATATCTTTTATAACAGCAATATCTTCTTTTTGAAAATTAAAAATATCTTGTATAGACAAATTCTCTTTTAACCTTGAAAGTTTATCCAGGACAGCGCCATTGTTTCTTAATGCGGTAGTAAAAAACACCAGACTTTTTTGCACCTCAAACAAACCGAAAAGAGATTTGTTTTGCATGGTTTTTTTTAATTTTACCTGGATTTCTTCGCTACGATCATCGATTATTTCAAGATACTCTAAATAAAGCTGGGTATTTTTAAAAAGTATAGAAAACAGCAGTTTGTTCTTTTTAGAAGTATCAAACCCCTTTTCTGATGATTTGATTATTGAATTGATGACCTCGTTTTCAAATGCAGAAACAGTAATTATATAATCAACAGTCAGTATTATCCCAAGAGGAATTACCAAAAAGTTATTGCTATTTTCGATTATCGGCACACCTATGACGATAAATACTGAGTCATTTTCTGCTTCTATCCTCGGGCGTTCTTTCAAATCCAATGAATCATAAAAATAAGAAAGATTTATATTTATGTTTAATTTGTTAATTAGAGTATTTATTTCTTCAGAAGTAGGATTTGTTAAATTTAACCAACAACCTGTCGCTAACTCATCTAATGATAATTCTTGCAATTTGTTATCTATAGTTTTAAATATTTGTAACATTATGTTTATCACGTTTCGTTGCTACAGTATGAACTTATAACAGCTTTTGTTAACTTATTTTGAAAAGGTATCAATCTTTTAGTTTTAATTAAGAGTTCTTTTATAGTATATTTTTTGTGTATGGAAGTTGGAGGAACTTTAATGTCAAAATTTAATTTATTAGCATATTTATTACCACCAGAGGATAAAATATTCTATTCTCTATTTGAACAAAGTACAGAAGTATGCAAAAATGCCGCTTGTCTATTCAACGACATTATGACTACAGGCATGACTGAAGAGCACGTTATACTGGCAAAACAATACAAACATCACAGTAACGAACTAATAAAAGAAACTCTTCAAACATTAAATCACACATTTGTTACACCTATTGATAGAGAAGATATTCAACACATAGCTGCATTACTAAATAAAATTACAAAAAAAATTATCAAAGCTTGTCTTAATTTAAAAGTATATAGACTTGAAAATTACACAGAAAATATGAAAGCTCAAGGTACCACACTGGTAAAAGCTTCTGAAGAGTTAACTTTCCTTATAGACAAATTCAAAAAAGTAAGTTCTATAAAAGAAATGACTGAAAGCAACTTGAGAATGAAAGACATCGAAACTCACGGGGATGAAATCTGGCATAATGCAGTTGATAACTTATTCTCAGGACAGTATGATGCTTTAAACGTTATCAAATTAAGAGACATCCACAAAGACATCGAAAATGCTTTAGATACATATTTCAGCGTTTCAGACACTGTAATGAATATTGTATTGAAACAAAGCTAATTTAGCAGAGAGTGAGAATATTATGTCTTTAACTATATTATTATTATGTTTAGTTGTACTGGCTGCGTTAGCATTTGAATACATAAACGGCTTCCACGATTGTGCAAATGCAATTGCGACAGTTGTATCAACAAGAGTACTTTCGCCAAAACAAGCAGTTCTCTTTGGAGCTTCACTAGAATTTATTGGAGCATTAACCGGAACTCACGTAGCGAAAACGATTGGTTCAGGTATCGTTCATGCAGACACAATAACGCTCCAGGTAATATTATGTGCGCTGTTAGCTGCAATATTCTGGAACATCTTCACATGGTACTTGGGCTTACCTTCAAGTTCATCCCATGCATTGATTGGCGGATTATTAGGAGCTTCAATCGTACATGCCGGAATCGATTGCGTCCAATTTGGAAAATTAATAGAAAAAGTAATAATTCCTATGTTTACATCACCAGTACTTGGTTTTAGCGTAGGATTTCTTTTTATGATCTTTTTGTTGAGAATGTTTGTAAAAGCTAATCCAGATGTGATAAACAAAAAGTTCAGAAGATTACAGTTAATTTCAGCAGGACTTATGGCATTGAGCCACGGTTCAAACGATGCTCAAAAGACAATGGGTATCATCACATTATCGCTTCTTGCAGGTGGGGTCCTAAAACCAGCTGCAGACGGGCATTTTGAAATTCCTATTTATGTAATTTTAACTTGTGCGATTATGATGGCATTAGGAACAATGCAAGGTGGTTGGAAAATCATCAGAACAATGGGTTCAAAGATTATCAAATTAAAGCCTATCCATGGTTTTGCGGCAGAAACATCAGCTGCTTCAATCATTCTAACAGCATCACACTTTGGGATTCCGCTTAGTACAACTCACGTTATCTCAACAGCAATTATGGGTGTGGGATCAACAATCAGAGCTTCTGCAGTTAAGTGGGGCGTAGTCGGAAACATAGTTTGCGCTTGGGTATTAACAATCCCTTCTTGCATACTGATTTCATCTGCTATTTACATAATCTTAAGACATGTTCCGCACTAAGAAGCAATAAAAACCATAAATTAAAAGACCTAAGTATTAGTACTTAGGTCTTTTTCTCGACTATTCAAGCTTTCAGAGAATTGATATATTTGAAATGACAAGAATATAAGGAATTAAGATTATGCCATTTGATGAAGAACCAATAATAGAATTCACATGCCAGAACAAACAAAGACCATTCAAATTAAAAAATAATATTAAATATTTCAGCAGCAACGGAGGCGAAACAATTAAAGTCTCAAAGGGTTTTGAATTCGATGGCGCGAGTATTCCTAAGCTTTTTGCACCAATAGTCGGTTGCAGACATGATGAAAAATATTTAAAAGCAGCATTAATTCACGATAAACTTTGTATATCAAGAGAATTGACGTGGCAAAGAACCCATAAAATATTTAAAGAGATTTTACTTGAAACAGGCTTAAACCAATATAGAGCGCACCTATTATAC
>JAEZOG010000159.1 GCA_023414155.1 Cyanobacteria bacterium OH_CFB_184
GTACAAAAGGAACTATTGATGATAAACAATTGAATGTTTTCTCTGAAGCTTTAGAAAATATCTCTAATAGCGTGAATGTAGTTTTTTTGTGTAAACTCCCAAGAGATGAGAATAAAAAAGTCGATACAAGAAAAAAACTTTATAAAATAATTTCAAAACATGCAACTGTAAAAGAGTTCCCTCAGTACCGCACGTACGAAAAAGAACTTCCGACACTTATTCAATCAATGGCTAAAGAAAAAGGCTTAAGTATCGATTCGACGATAGCTTCTTATGTTATTGAGCAGCTGGGAGCTAATTTAAGGCTCATTGATTCAGAGCTTGAAAAGTTAAAAATTGCAATACATCCAAAAAATAAGCCTTCAATTGACGATGTGAAAACATATTGCGTATGCAGTGAGGATATTTTTGCGCTTGCTGACTTAATAGTAGCAAGAGATAAAAATAATATATTAGACCAGTTCCACAAATTGATTGATAAACGTCATTATCTAGAGGTGCTTTCAGTTCTTCAGACAAATCTTCAGAAATTTATTTTTATAAAAACTTATGAAAAGAAGGCTAGTGCTAAAGAGATAGGTTCGCAAATAAATTTACATGAATTCGTAGTAAAAAAAACTATTGAAAAACTGGCGAAAAATGATCTTTTGCAACTTATAAAAATTAAAGAAAATCTTACTATGGCTGAATTCAAAATAAAATCAGGACAAATTGATTCACCTGCTATAGCTATAGAAGTGGCATTGTTGAGGTAGTTTATGAATGAAGTTTTGAAAAATAAATATCCTTATCTTTCTAATTTTTTCAGTGAAATTTTTAAAAGCACTGGCTCAAGCATTGCAAATTCACTTATTTTTTATGGTTCAGATGTGCTTGCGCAGTATTATTTTGCAATGAGTTTAGCTAAACAGTTAAATTGCCTCCACAATGGCGATGAAGATTGCAATTGCGTCAACTGCAATTGGATTAGAGCAAATAATCATCCTGCTGTTATTACAATTTCAAAGGTTGATAATAAAACAGATGATTCAAAGACCGTAATTTCCAAGCAACAAATTGATTTGATTAAAGATTCTTTGGTAAATTCTTCTTCTTATCATAGGGTTTTTATTTTTTGTGATGCTGAATACAAGAAATTATCCCAACAAGAAATTGAAACAAAAGAAGAATTTTCAAAAATTCAGATAGAATTGCCTACCTCAGGTGATGATAGTTTAAGTTGGTATCCTAAAGGGCTTACCAAGAATTGTTTTCAGGATGTTGCAGCCAACGCTTTGTTAAAGTCTATTGAAGAACCTCCCGTGGGAGTTACTTTTATCTTTTTGACTGAGGATAAAAATGATCTTATTTCAACGATTATCTCAAGATCTCAAGCATTTTTCATACCAAATTTTGTAAAAGAAACATACAATACTTCTTTTTTAGACGATATTTTGAGCGATTATCCTTCTTTAGAAATATCAAATGCGATAAAGTTAGCGAAAATTCTTCAAGAATATCAGGCAAAAAATGATTTAAGTTCGACAAATGTTTTAGATTGTCTTCAATATTATTTAAAACAAATTTTGTTCGTAAATAAAGATAATAAACCAATTTTTTATAAAGTATTAAGTGATATTCAAAAAGTCCAAGAATCAAAAAAAATGATAAAAGCACACGTGAAAGATGCTGTTGTATTTGAAGATTTGGCTTTTTCTTTGTGCAAATAAAAACATTTTTCTAAATTAATACGTATTGTTAACAGAACACCGTTTTGGTGATATAATGCTTACATACATACATTAATTGAGGAAATTTATATGAATAAAAGCCAATCGGTTGGGGTTTGGATTGTTGTAGCATTATTGGTCCTGTCATTGATTTCAATGCTTTTTACCGGTACGACTACAACTACAAAGGATCTATCATACTCTGATTTTCTAGCAAAAGTTAAGAGCAACGAGATAAAAGCTGTTGAAATAGAGAGAGATACTCTTATTGCAAAACCTGTGAATGCTCAAATAACTCCTAAGGTTGAAAAGGCTCTTCAAACGCCTGCTACTCTTCAGTACAAGGTTATGATTCCTTTAAATGATACTAGTATGTATCCTTTGTTCAATGAATATAATGTAAATGTAAGTATTAAAAAACCTAGCGATTCTTCTTCGTTTTTAGGATTTTTAGGTACAGCGTTGCCATTGCTGTTGATAATAGGTATCTTTGTAATAATGGCAAAAACACTTCAAGCAGGCGGTTCTCAAGCAATGTCTTTTGGTAAAAGCAAAGCTAAACTTATGCTTGATAATAAAGTAAAAATTACTTTTAAAGATGTCGCCGGTATCGATGAAGAAAAACAAGAACTCGAAGAGATTGTTGATTTCTTGAAAAACGGCGAAAAATATATGAAACTGGGAGCTAAAATTCCAAAAGGCGTATTGCTTGTTGGGGTTCCTGGTACTGGTAAAACTCTTATGGCAAAAGCAGTTGCCGGAGAAGCTGGTGTGCCATTCTTCTCTATAAGCGGTTCAGACTTCGTTGAAATGTTTGTTGGGGTCGGTGCTTCAAGAGTTAGAGACTTATTTGAACAAGCTAAAAAGCACCAACCTTGTATTATCTTTATCGATGAAATCGATGCAGTAGGTCGTCAACGTGGTGCTGGTCTTGGTGGCGGACATGATGAAAGAGAACAAACTCTAAACCAACTTCTTGTTGAAATGGATGGTTTTGATGAGAACGTTAATATAATCGTAGTTGCGGCTACAAACAGACCTGATATCCTTGATAATGCACTTTTAAGACCGGGTCGTTTCGATAGACAAATTATGGTAGGACCTCCTGATGTAAAAGGAAGAGAAGAAATCTTAATGGTTCACGCTAAAGGTAAACAAATTGATGATACCGTTGATTTGAAAGTTTTAGCTAAGAGAACTCCAGGATTTACAGGTGCTGACCTTCAAAACTTATTGAATGAAGCAGCTTTGCTTTCTGCACGTAACGGAAAAAGTAAAATCGGTATGGATGAAGTAGATTCTTCAATCGATAGAGTTATTGTCGGTATTGAGAAGAAAAGCAAAGTTATGACTGATGAAGATAAAGAAGCAACTTCATACCATGAAGTAGGTCACGCATTGCTTCACTTCTTCTTAGAAAATGCAGATAAATTACATAAAGTTACTATTATTCCTAGAGGATTTGCTCTGGGCGTGACTTGGAACTTGCCTGAAGATAATAAAGTTCACGTTACAAAAGCTAAATTACTCGATCAAATCACTGTTGCCCTCGGTGGTAGAGTAGCAGAAGAAATTATCTACGGGGCAGATAAAGTTTCAACAGGTGCTTCTTCTGATATCCAAAAAGTAACAGATTTGGCAAGAAAAATGGTTACTATGTGGGGTATGTCAGATAAAATGGGAACTATGGCATACGGAAAATCTCAAGAGCACGTATTTATGGGTAGAGACTTTGGTCATACAAGAGATTTCTCAGAAGAAATTGCAGCAGATCTAGATAAAGAAGTTAAGAGAATAATTGATGAAAGATATGATGTAGCAAAACGTATTCTTTCAGAAAATAGAGATATGCTTGATTCTATTGCAAGAGAGCTTCTAGAAAAAGAAACATTAGATGAAAAAGATGTCGCAGATATTATTGAAAGAATAAAATCACAACGCGAACATCAAGCTTAAAAAGGAGATACAAATGATTAACGAAAAAATGCAAACAGAATTTAATAATCAAATTAATAGAGAATTATACTCAGCTTATTTATACTTGTCTATGTCCGCATATATGCAAGATATTGGACTTCCGGGATTTGGAAACTGGTTAAGAATACAAGCGCAGGAAGAAACAGCTCACGCGATGGGTATGTTTGACTATGTTATCCAAAGAGGCGGAAATGTTAAACTACAAGCAATTGAAATGCCTCAACATGAATGGAAAAATGTTTTAGAAGTGTTTGAAGAAACTTTAGCTCATGAGCAAAAAGTAACAGCTTGGATAAATGACCTTGCGGAAGTTGCTGATGAAACAAAAGACAGAGCCGCAGCTCAGTTTATTCAGTGGTACATCGCAGAGCAAGTTGAAGAAGAAGCTACAGTTACTGATATCATAGCTAAACTTAAACTTATAAACTTAAACGGTGATGCTTTATTTGCTATGGATAAAGAGTTCGCTGCCAGAACTTTTGTTGCTCCTGTTATCGGATAAGAAGAAAAAGTATATAGAAAAAGAGAGGTTTTAAAGCCTCTCTTTTTTATTGAAAATAAAATTATAAATTTTTAATTCTGTCTTCTGGAGCAGTGATTCCTATAACTCTTAAACCGAAATTGTCACCGATAACAACTACTTCTCCGTTTGCTATATGCTTGCCGTTTGCGTATAAATCAACAGATTCACCAGCGACTTTGTCTAGCTCAATAATAGAACCTTTTGTTAGTTCTAAAACTTTTTTAATTGGCAGGTGACATCTTCCAAGTTCAACTGTAAGTTCAAGTTCAATGTCCATCAAGATGTCTAAGTTGGCATTTTCTTCGCCTGTAACTTGAGATTCGTGCTCGAATGAAGAGAATTTTACAGGTTGAACAGTCACAGGTTCTGTGTAAGTTTCTTTTTTAGGCTCAACTTCTGCTTCTATAGTTTCTGCTTCATTAATTATATCTTCATTTAATGATTTTTCTTCTTGAAATTCATTATCTGGCATAATGTACTCCTTTATCTATAAGTAGTTTTTCAGGATTTCTGTTGTTTCATCGTATCTATCAGTAATTTTCACGCACATCTTGTTTTTAACAGTACCCGGTTTTGCAAAGAACTTCTTAGTACCATTTATTTTTACAATCAAATCGTCGTGTATTTTACTATCAAGAAGAACAACGTCTCCTTCTTTTAATGCTATAAAATCTTTTAACGTGATTTGTGTATTTCCAAACAACACTTCTATTCCAACATTTGAAGTGTTTAATTTGTTAATCATATTTTGTTTTTCTTCAGCAGTTGCCATTATCCCTTTTGATTGGAAAATGTGTTGAGTGTTCAATTGCCCTATTATGCTTTCTAATAAAGGATAAGGAAGGCAAATATTCAATAAACCGTAGTGTTTTCCGCCCATTTGGATTTCTAAAGTTATTAGCGCTATGATCTCACTTGGGCTTGCAACTTGGACCATACTGTAGCTGTTTTCAATATCAATAAGGGTTGCTTCTGCAGGTATAATTGTTGACCAAGAAGATGCAAAAGTATCTATTGTTCTTTCTAAAACCTTTTTGGTAAGAGCTTCTTCGATATCTGTAAGTTCTCTTGTTGATGAGTCTGCAACACCTATACCGCCTAACATTCTGTCTACGAAACAAGAAATAACTTCAAAGCTAAAACCTATAAGAATTTGTCCGGGTAATGGTGCTAGTTCAAAAATTCCAACAGTCATAGGGCTTGGCATTGAAGATATAAATTCATCATATGTAATTTGGTCGACTGATACGACATCGATATTTATTGGAATTCTTAAATAACCGGTCATTGAAAGTGCAAGTTGTCTTGAAAATTCTCTGTGAATATCTTGAAGACCTCTAAGATGTTCTTTGGAAAATTTATCAGGACGTCTAAAATTGTATAGCTTATACCCTTTTTTATACTCGCTTAAGTCTTCAGCATCATTATCCAGATACTGTTCGTAATCATTGTAGCTGTCAAAATTTGTATAAGAAGAAGAGTCTTTACCTTCTTTATCAGACTGTAAAATATCTTCTTGTATTTCTGATGTTTTTTGCACTTCTGCCAAAAGTTTTGACTCCTATTGCATTATAAATTGAGCAAAGCTAACTCTTATAACTTCTCTCTCTCCGCCGAATATTGAATCTACAGAGTCTATGATTTCATCTTTAGAAAGTTCTTTGCCAGCTGTAGTTGACAATTCAGAAGAAGTTTTGCTTGATAAAGCTGAAATAATTGCATCTCTAATAGCAGGTTTGTATTGAGCCATTTCTGCTTCTATAGGTGATACTGCAGGCTCTCCGCCACCGTGTCCGCCGTGGCCGCCTGATTTTTTAGCAGGTGCTTCATCAGATGGAATTTTGCTGACTTCGATTGCTACGCTTGTTTTTAAATATCTTCTGTTATCAGGGTCGCTCAAGTTTACTGTAAATTCACCAAGGTCGACGATAATTCCTCGTTCTTCAGCAGTTGCTTGTTCTTCTACAGTTCCTTCAGTTTCGGTTTGTTGAGCTACCATTTTTTTAGAGAACAAGAAGTCTTGAATGAAATAATTCGCTACTAAGAACATTGAGCAAATTATTGCAGTCGTTACAACGTTTATTATTAGAACTTTCGATCCACCGCTTTTGCTGTTATCTGTTTCAGCTTCTTTTGGTTTCATTTCTTTTGGTGCATTTGGTTTTGCCATTTTTATCTCCAATGATTTCTTATTTTTGATTTGAACTTAGTATTATTATATCAACACGTCGGTTCTGACTTTTACCTTCATATGATGTATTTGGCGCTATGGGCATATATTCTCCATACCCTACAGCTGACATTTTTTGAGGGCTTAACCCTTGTTTCGAGATTAAATAACTTATTATGTTTGTTGCTCTTGCTGTAGATAATTCCCAGTTTGATGGAAATTGTGCCGTGTTTATTGGTGTTGAATCTGTGTGCCCTTCAATTAAAATCCTGTTATCCAGAGTTTTAAGTTCAGAAGCGATACTATCCAATGTACCTAATACATCTGGTTTTATTATAGCAGAACCTTCACTAAAAAGCATTTTATCATTAAGTCTAATTATTGCACCTTTGTCACCTTTTAAAAGTTTAGTTTTTGTTTTTAAGGTTTCATTTTCAGAAAGTTTTTTCAGTATCAAATCTTGTTCTGTGGATTCTTGAATAATACTGTTATTATTGCTTTTCACTTTAGTGTCATTTGTGTTTTGAGTTGTAAAAACTTTTTGCATATTTTTATTTGCTGATTCTATTTTGGTTTGATCAGGACTTGATAGAGCCCACATAACCATAAATAGGGCAAGGAGCATTGTTACAAAATCTGCGTATGAGATAACCCATCGATTTAAATAGTCTTTAGAGTATGAATAATAGTCATTTCTCATGAGACTGCCTGCTCCATTCTTATGTTTTTAGGATATTTTTTGTTGTTGTATTTTAGATACGCTATTAGTTTTTCTTCTATTATAGTAGGGCTTTCTTTCATCACTATAGAAATAATTGCTTGTAAAAGAGCTTGTTTGAAGAGTACTTCTTCTCTTAGTTTTAGTTTCATATTTCCTGCTAGTGGAAGGAAAATAAGGTTTGCCACGCCAACACCGTATAAAGTAGCGATAAATGCAGTTGCTATTCCGTTTGCTAATACTTCAGGTTGTTGAATATATGCCATTACCTGTATTAAACCTAATACTGCTCCTACGATACCAAAGGTCGGCGCGTATCCGCCCATTGCTTCAAAAACTCTTGAATTAATGAGCTCTTGTTCCTCGTCATAAGATATTTCAGCCTCTAGGATGTCGTATATGAATTGCGGGTTATCGATGTCTATTGCAAGCTGTAAACCCCTTTTAAGAAAAGGACTATGCACTTTTTCTATTATGTGTTGAAGGTCAAGTAAGGTATTGTGTCTTGCGTAGTATGCTATTTGTAGTACCTCATCGATTACAAGAATTTTATTATTTGGTTTTTTTCTGAAAGTATCTAACGATGCCAAAAATGCTTTATATACTGTTGTTGTCGAGAAATTTAAAAATGAAGCACAGATTGTACCTCCAATAACAATAAATATTGCTGTTGGTTGTAGCAGCAGGTTGAGAGTACTGCCTTCAATATTAGGCGCAAAAACAAATATCCCTATTGCAATCAGTAAAGTAACAACTGCTGAAGTGTTCATTCAGTATAATTATCCCCAAGTTTAATTTAACAATATAATTTCATATTTAGGGGTTGCTAGTATCCACTAAACACAGTATTTTTGTAAAAAATATTGAAAAGTTTAATTGTAATTGTTACAGAATTGCAAAAATGTGGTATCTTAATATTATAAGGTTAGTTTGTTACTTAAATAGAAAGATTGAAAATGGCATCATTAGTTGATTCTATCAAAGGTGTTGTTCAAGACTCGCACCCATTTTTCAAAATCGCAGGGTTTTCCTTTGTGATATTTGTTGTAGTTCAACTTACATCATATGATAATGTTTCACCATTTTTTAAATTTTTAGCTACAGCATTAACTTTTTTTGCATTTTTTGGATTTATGCTCGAATCGTTAAGCAATCTGGCGAATGAAGAGAATATAGTAATGCCTGGTCTGTTAAATCCCCTGAGACTGATTATGCAGGGGATTAAAGGTACGTTGTCTTTACTGCCGTGTCTTGCCTTGGTTTATTACGGTATGAACTGGTTTATTTCTGTTTTTACATTTGTTCCTTGGGTTAATTATATTCTTCTAACTATTGTTTTTGTTGTTTTGCTGTCTTTCTTCGTTGTTTCATTGTTATTGTATGTTAAAAAATATAATCCGATAGCAAGTTATAATTTTAAAAATATTTTTAAGTATTCAGGTGATTTCATCGTTTATAATTTTGTTCTTGTAGTAAACGTTATAATCCTTCTTGGAGTTGTTTTCTTCCCGATAGGTATTTTTGTAAAACTTGTATTTAATTATGGATTAGTTTTTGAATACTATCTCATTTTTACAATTGTATTTACCATAATGGTGATGTTGCACTATTACGCGCAGTTGTATTTTGAGTATATAGATTTAAGTGATACTTAATTCTCTGAGTTTTTTAAGTTGATCTCTGATTTCAGCCGCCCTTTCAAAGTCAAGAATGCTGGCGGCTTTTTTCATGTCTTTTTCAAGTTTATTTATAAGTTTAGGTAAGTCTTTTTCAGAAATGTTCATTTCAATCATTTCTTCAGCAACAATGTCTTCAAGGTTTCTATAGCTTGCTACTAGCTGGAGAAGGTTGTTTTCAATAGGTTTTTTGATTGTTTTTGGAGTTATATTGTGTTTTTTATTATATTCTATTTGAATATTTCTTCTTCTTTGAGTTTCATCTATTGCACGTCTCATACTGTCTGTGACTTTATCAGCGTACATAATGACTTTAGAGCAGGCATTTCTTGCAGCTCTGCCTGTTGTCTGAATAAGGCTGGTTTCTGACCTTAAGAAACCTTCTTTATCTGCGTCCATTATTGCAACAAGAGAAACTTCAGGGATATCAAGCCCTTCTCTTAGCAGGTTTACCCCAATAAGAACGTCAAACACACCGAGTCTTAAGTCTCTTAAAATTTCGACTCTTTCCAGTGAAACTATTTCGCTGTGCAAATATCTTACTTTTATTCCCAGTTGCAGTAGGTAGTCTGTAAGGTCTTCCGCCATTCTTTTTGTAAGAGTTGTTATCAAGACTCTTTCTTTTTTATCTGCAGTTTTATTAATTTCTGCAATAAGGTCATCAACCTGGTTTAGGGTAGGTCTTACAAAAATTTCAGGATCAATCAGACCTGTCGGTCTGATAATTTGCTCTACCAATTGTTGAGATTGATCTTTTTCAAAAGAGGAAGGAGTTGCAGAAATAAAAATCTTTTGCCCGACTTTTTCCCAAAACTCTTCTGCTTTAAGCGGTCTGTTGTCTTTTGCGC
>JAEZOG010000166.1 GCA_023414155.1 Cyanobacteria bacterium OH_CFB_184
ATATATAGATATTTGCCATAAATCAGAAAAGATAAGATCTTATTCTTCGGATAGTCCAATAGAGCGAATTGACACAGAAACTTTTGATTTATCTAGAAAAAAGAGTAAGCAGGCTATAAAGTTTTACGAGAAAATAGATGGAATTGTTAATGAGTCAGATATCGTCATTACCTTAGGTGAAGCACATGATACGGACTTAAGAAGTGGAATGAAGTTAATTCAACCTAAAAACTCTAAAATCTTTAGATACATAGAAGGATATAATCAACGCAGTATATTACCTCATATACTTAAAACAAATGTTTTACCAGTATACTGGGATGATATTGATTGCTTGTTGGGGATTAATGGTCGAGATATTGGCGGTTCAATTGAAATCCAAGACAGAGATAAGTTTCATAATCAGATAATAGCTCATACCATAGAAAGAGCAATGGATAGATTTAAGTGTTTAACTGAGTGTAGTTTATCGAAGATAAGCGAATATTTATATATTGATGAAGAGATTGTGCAAGGATGTAATTGTGCGTATAGTCCTAGCTTGTATCTGCTTTTATATTAACAAGATTGCCCCTCAGAATGAGGGGCATCTTATTTGGTATTGCTGGTATTAAAGGCCTTATACTTTTTGTTATTTTGTATATAAATATACCCTATTAATAGTAAAAGTTGATTTGGGAATGCCTCCGTATTCCCAAATTAAATTAATAAGAAATAACAAAATGTATAACCATGTTAAATGCAGGATTTTTTGTTATGCAAGGACTTTTAGTCTCTAAAACAATAAAAACATTTATAGGAGTCTTATATTAAATAAAGGAGAGACAATGAATAATTCAAGGCTACAAAGATTGTTAAAAGATAAAGCCTCAGAACATGAAAGACACCGTCAACAGATTGATTACTTGAATAGAGAAATTGAGCGAGAAAGAGAAAACTTGAAATCTGCTAGACAATATAAGAAGGATCAAATTAGCCCAGAGCAACAAGTTTGGCAAAATAGTTTTGATGAAGAAACTAAATATGATTTAGATGAAAAACGGAACATAAAAGAGCTTAATCATAAATTACAAGCTTGTTTGTCTACTGCAATAGATGAATAAATTTATACTATTATTTCGCTATAAATTATTCTTTTTTCAATCATTTGTTTAATAGTATGCTTTACTTCGTCAACGTTTTTGGGATTATAAACAGGATAGTTATTATTTGAAAGAATAGGTCCATAAGCTTCTGGTGTAACAGTTGTATATATTCCACAAGTTGGCTTGTTTAAGAAATTTGCCAAGTGTAAAGGTCCAGTATCATTTCCGTAATAACCAACTGAATTTTTAATAGTTTCTTCTAAGTTATTTATGGAAGACTTTTGCCTGCAATCAATTAGGTATGGTTTAATAGGAATATGTGGTTCTTTGTCCATCCCAATAAAAACAGTAGACAATTTGTACTCTGAATAAATAAATTCTGATAACAACAGAAAATCTTCTGATTTCCATCTTCGATTTGCCACTCTTTTTTTACCGTACCCAGCTTCCATACAGCATACTAAGTAATTATTTTTTGTTTTTGTTTGTTTGCAGGAAAGCTCTTTAAAAACAGTAGGCAAAACTTGTTTAATTTGTTCAGATGTGTAGCCTAAACTCAAGCAAAGAGCAAAATTGTTAATTGCAACATTAGATAAATCGTACTTCTTTTTTAGATGCTCAAGCAGTTTTTTGTCAGGAAATAATCTTGTATCTATTTCTATTAGATAAGGTATATTAACATCGAAATTTAAATACTTTTTGCTTTTATTATTTTGTCCATAGGTTTCTTTTGCTTTAAAACCTATGGTTTTTGATGATATCAAATAGAAAAATGCTTTATCCTTTGGAGACATCCAAGATTTGAGCTTTAATCCGTATGTTAATTTTACAGGCTCTGCTATATTCAAATTTTTTACTAATGGAAACATTGTTTCACCACAGATCAGTCGAATCTTTATCTGATTTTGATTATGTTTTTGGTTCAATTCTTTTAAGCACATAATTGAAGGTATCGTCAGTAGGCAATCACCTATGCGGTGTGGGAGTAATATATCAAGAGTAAAATCATTCATTTTTGCAACCTTTTTAGAGCTTTAATATCTAATTTGTGTCTACGAATAGACATATAACGACTATATTATGACACTTTATGTTGATAGGTCAACATGTATTGGACATATTATGTCGTTAATTTCTTTTACTTTTGACATTAAAGTTAAGTCAGGAGAAAAAACAATGACGCAAAAAGGTGATAAAGCTTTTGGAACAAGAATCAAAGAGTTAAGAGAAAAAAAGAAACTTACTCAAGAACGACTGGCTGAATTGATAGAGATGGATTCACGTTCATTAAGTAGAATTGAAACGGGAATAAGTTTTACCACAATAGACAAATTAAAAAAACTTGCAAAAGCTCTTGATGTCACTGTTCAAGATTTATTTTCCGTTGATGATCAGCAAGATAAGCAGAAATTAATTTTAGAAATGATTCGCTTATTAAAAACAGCAGAAATAGAAGATGTCCGTTTGGCTTATAAAATTATTTTTTCAATATTAAGATAAAACGACCATATAAACTTAATTAATTCATAAAACGAAAAAGGTTGTTTTTATCTTTATGGATTTATAAAGAATAATTTAAATATAAAGTTTTCACTTTAGTTCATTTACTTATAAGCCACTTATCTATACAAGAAATATTGAAATAGTAAAAAAATCATAAGTAAATGTTAATTTTTAGTTAATAATTTATTATTTTAACTAAAATAGGATATATGATAATAATAGACTATTAAAAACAGAGGGTGGACATGAGTAAGACTTATAGAATTTTATCAATTGATGGCGGAGGCATAAAAGGCATTTATTCTGCAGCATTATTGGCAAAACTCGAAGAACTTACTGATAAAAAAATTACTGATTGTTTTGATTTAATAACAGGTACTTCCACAGGTGGATTAATTGCACTTTTTTTAGGTGCTGGCTATTCCCCAAAAGAAATTGTAGATTTTTATAAGAAAAATGCTTCAGTAATCTTTCCTAAAGACAAAAAAGACAGTTTGTTAAAAAAAGTCTTAGGTAAGCCTAAGTTTGATAATGTAAACCTTGAAAAAGTCTTAGTTGAATATTTAAAAGATAAAAAAATGAAAGATTCTATTGTTAATTTGTGTATTCCAGCAGTTGACTCAGATAATGAAGAACCTATAGTTTTTAAGACAGGTCATTCTCCTATTTACGTTAGAGACCCAGAAATTCCAATGTTGGAAATCGCAATGGCAACTAGTGCTGCCCCAACATATCTACCGAAATATAAAATTCGACATATAAATAGAACTGCTGTCGATGGCGGACTTAGCGCCAATAATCCTTCTTTAATTGGGGTTATTGAAGCTTTGTTACTTTTTGTTGGAAATAATAAATCATATGATAATTTTTCTTTGCTTTCAATTGGTAATATCGAATATAACACGGGGTGTTTCGATTCTTTACAATCTGGTATCTGTGATAAGTTTAAAAAAATTAAATTTACTCAAAAATTAATTGATTTGTTTATGAAAATTCAAGGCAAGACTACCTCTAATATGGTAGGTCTAATAGCCGCTGCAACTGAATCCAAGTATAAACGCATATCAAATAATGATATTGCAGCAGGGCAACATTCTAAAATCAAGCTGGATTCTTCAAATGATGCTGTTTTAGAATTGCTAATTAGCAAAGGTTATTCTGATGCAGAACATAATCTTAAAGATATAAATAATAACAATATGCTCGAGGTTAAATGCTCTAGTGCACAGGAGGTAAAATGATAGACTTAAACCCTTACTTAGAAAATTATAACGAAAAAATCAAATTAGATTCATCTAGAGAAGATACATTAAGAACGTCCAGAGATTCCATTGGTGATACGATAATTAAGTTTTTTGAAAATAATAACAAAAAGAAACCTAGTTTCAGTGGGCAAGGTTCTTTTTCTATGAAAACAACAATAAATCCCAAAGACACAAATGATGAATACGATGTGGATTTTGGGGTTTATATTAAGGCCATAGATGTAATACCCGAAGGTCAGGAAAATAATCAAAGTGAATGGATAACGCCAACGACAGTCCACAATTGGATATATGAGGCTGTAAAAAATAAGACTTCCCAGTTGCCAGAAAACAAAAACAAATGCATTAGAGTAAAATACGCTCCCGGGGAAACAGCATACTCTTACCATGTTGATTTGCCAATATATGTAGAATCTAATGGTAAATACTTTCTGGCAGTAAAGAACGATAACGAATGGGTTGAAAGCGATCCTAAAGCTATAGTTGAATGGTTTAAAAATGAGTTAAAAGAAAAAACGGAGCAACTAAGAGTTATTGTAAGATTCTTAAAAAGTTGGGTTAAATTACAAAGTTGGAATTGCAAAAAACCTACAGGTTTACTTGTAACTATTTTAGCGGTAAACGAGTTTTCTAAACAAGATGAAGGTTTATATGACATTTCTTTATATCAAACAGTAGATAATATTGTTAAATTTCTAGAAAAACAAATACAAAATTCCGAATATAAACTTATAAATCCAACAGCCGAAGATGAAAATTTACTGTCGGATTACAGTGAGCCTGCACTTGTTGAATTTAAGGAAAAGCTTTCAAGATTATTTGTTAACATACAAAATGCATTAGAAGCCGAAAAAAATGATGATGCATTTAAATCTTTAAAAAAATGCTTTAGCGATATCGAAGATATCGAAGTGACAATCACTCCAGACGAAGAAAAAAATTATATAAAGACAAGCGCTCCAGCTATAATAGGTAATGATGGAAGATCTGCCTAAAAAACTAAATTATATATTTGAACGTTATAAAATTAAATATGACGCTGCTGAGTATTTCCCAACAGAAGAAGATTGCCAGAATTTAAAAAGCAATAAATGGTTGAAGAGGATTATCTTTAGTGTTGAAATTAATCAAGAGAGTTACTCTCTGATTCTAGCTATTCCGATTGAATTCCCTTATGAATACCCATCTGTGTTTTTGCATCAAGAACACAACAAGTTAGCGACCTTGCCACATATAGACAGACGCCTTTTCGTTTGTACCTTTGATAAGGGATTGTCTTTTTCTAATATAGATGCACCCTTTGAAGTCTGTAATGAAGTTGTAAATAAGGCAATTAAAATTATAAAGGATGGGCTAGAAAAGAACAATTATAAAGACTATGAAGATGAATATCTCGCATATTGGGTTAATGGAGGCTTTGATCAGAATGTAATTTCTATAGTTAATCCTTCTGAAACAATAAAAGATATTTGTGTTTTTGATATATCTAAGTTGAAATTTAATAAATATAAATATCTTCTTTCTGACTCATCCCAGAGTGGCATTGAATGGCTTTCGAACTTAGGACTCTCTGCCAGTGGAGATCTAATTAGTTATACTTATGGCGTCTATTTGCCGATAAAAACAGCTGCATTTGAAATAGTGCCACAAAAAAATAAAGATATTTTATCCCTACTACAAGGTACTAAACTACGAGATTTATTTTCCCGATTAGACTCTAAGCAAAGACCTACTTTAGTTTTATGCAGTTATAAAAACATTATGTTCGCCTGGGAACATCAAGAGTACGTTGATATAGTGAAGAAAGGATTAAAACAAATAAAAACAAAACATCAGAAAGGTTTTAGAATTGGCAGACAGAATACATTCCTTGAGATTTCTGGATTTGCCAAAGAACAAGAATTAAAGAAATACTATATAGACAGATATGATAAAGAAAGACTATTTAATAGAGGCGGCGAAGGTCTACAAATAAATCAATCTTATAAAATAAATCTGTGTGGTTGTGGTTCTATTGGAAGTTTTTTATTAGAAAAATTAGTGCAAATTGGATTTAATAATTTTAACTTGATAGATAATCAAACTTTTCAACCAGAAAATTTAGCTAGGCACGTTTGCGATATTTCAGATGTAAACAAGAATAAAACACTTGCTTTAAAAAGCAAAATGCATAAAAGATATCCTTCACTAAAAATCTCAACGAATGAAAAGAGTTTAGGATATGTCGCATTAAAAAATGTTGAAGTTTTTAATAGTAGCGATATGAATGTCATTTGTGTAGGTGATTATAATCTTGAGCTTATGCTGGCAACATTATTAGAAAACCAAAAAATACAAACTCCACTATTAATTATTTGGGTAGA
>JAEZOG010000175.1 GCA_023414155.1 Cyanobacteria bacterium OH_CFB_184
GAATATTTGTATTTATATTAGATTTTTGAATAGGAGGCAATGATTTACCTTTGCCGTTTTCTTGGGTAAATTCTTTCATTTTGGTATAGTTGAATTCATTTTCCCACTTAGCAATTACAACTGTTGCAACGCAATTACCGATTAGGTTAACTGTAGTTCTTCCCATATCTAGTATTTGATCGATTCCAAGAAGGATAGCAACTCCAAGCACCGGATAATGGAAACTTGTTAATGTTCCAGCAAGTACAATCAATGAAACTCTTGGAACTCCCGCGATACCTTTGCTGGTTAGCATTAGTGCAAGCATCATTACTATTTGTTCTTTGATTCCCAAGTCTATACCTGCGATTTGTGTTGAGAATAATACTGCAAGAGCCAAGTACAATGTACTTCCGTCAAGGTTAAAAGTGTATCCTGTAGGCATTACAAAACCTACTATATTTTTAGGAACGCCGAAGTTTTCCATAATACTCATTGCTTTTGGTAAAGCGGCTTCAGAAGTTGCTGTAGAGAATGCTAAAAGAGCAGGTTCTCTTATTGCTTTTATTAATGAATAAAAAGATATTTTAACTATTTTGCAAGCTGCAAAAAGAACTAACCCTACAAAAACAAGTAAAGCAACATAAAGAGCTAAAATTATTTTTGCATAATTAACCATTATTCCAAGCCCGTTTTGAGCTATAGTGTATGAAATTGCACCAAATACACCAAGTGGTGCAAAGTACATAACAAATTCTGTAAACTTAAACATTATATCAGATAGAGATGTTAATACATCCAGTACAGGCTTTGCTTTTTGGCCTATTGCACAGATTGATATAGAAAAGAAAATCGCAAAAATAACTATTTGTAACAAGTCGCCATTTGCCATAGCTTGAACAACGCTTGTAGGAAAAATATGAATAAGTATATCTGAAAGAGAATTGTGAGTTTGAGTTTGAGCCATTTGGTTAGCTGTTGCCATCATGCTGGCAGATACAGTGCTTGAGAAGCCAACACCAGGCTGAAATACATGGCCGGCTATAAGCCCTATAATTAGTGCTAAAGTTGTAACTATCTCAAAATAAACAATTGTTTTTACACCGAGTCGACCTAAAGATTTAACATTGCCGTGGCCCGCAATACCAGTTACGAGTACTGCAAATAACAATGGGGCAATTATCATTTTTATCATGTTTAGAAAAATTGTTGCTAAAACATGCATTCTGTTCCCTATTTCGGGGAACAACCATCCAACTATAATTCCCAGTATTAAGGCTATAAATATTAATAATGTTAGTTTAGAGTTCTTCAATAGATCTGCTCCTGTAGTTATTATACTGCAAAAAAAATTCTGAACTTTTAGATTTGACAAAATTTTTTGTAAATATATGTAACTTTTTTCAAAAAAAATAAAATTCAATACTTAATATATACTTTATATATATACGAGCAACTCAAATAAATAGGAGCAAGTTATGGGACTTTTATCAAGATATTATGTTAAAGAATGCATACAAAGAAGAATGATTGAAAATGCTGCTAATGAAGCAGATATAATGGATGATGATATTGCAAGACTTTGTAATGAAGTAGCATATATTCAAGAAAATATTGTAAAAGTTTCAGAAAATGCCAACGAAGCAGTTTCAGGCTTTTTTGCAAACGCAGGGTACACTTTTTAAAAACAATTGCCATTTAATATAAACTTATTCAAAAAAAGAGATAATGCTGTATCTCTTTTTTTTCTATTTATAACATTCTTTTTGAAATTCCGTCGTATATAATCGATGAGGCTTTTACAATAAAGTCTTTACCTAATGGACTGTTATGAGGACGTTTTGCAAGTATTACTACTATATATTTTTTTCCTTCTGCTGTCCAAACAATACCTGCATCACCAAGCATCGTACCGATATCTCCTGTTTTATGCATAAGGATTGCATTAGAAGGTAAGCCCGCTTGTAACAATCTGTTATTTTTTACGTGGCTCATATAATCAACTATAGTTTCACGAGATTTTAGCGACAAGAAAGAAGAATTGTCTATGTTGTAGAGCATAACAGCTATATCTTTAGCAGAGGTATAATTTGTACCTTCTAAGTCAGGTAGCCAGTTGTGAATGTATGTGTTTTTTAGGCCCCATTTTCTTATTGCCCTATTTACATCAACCATTCCGCCAACACTAGACATAATCATGTTTGTTGCAGAGTTATCAGAGTCTTCTATCATAATTCTTGCAAGATAGTCTAAAGAGTGGCTTCTACCTGCTTGTGAAAATTGCAGATGTCCTGAACCGCTTGATCTGTAATAATCAGTTAACCTCATTGTGTCATGTAGATTAACCTGACCCATTTCAATTGATCTGAATAGTTCTAAAAGTACAGGTATTTTAATGATACTTGCTGCAGGATATTGCTCATTTGCTTTTATATTAACAGATTGACCTGTTTCAAAGTCCCAAACATATATTGTAGGTTTGATTGTCGGATATTGGCTTATAAGATTATTTAATTTAGCAGTTAATACCGGCATTTCCCCGGCTTCATAAAAAGATTGCATTTGAGGTTTTTTTACTTCAGCACTTTTTAAGAAATTTTGACCCAGAAAATGATCATTGTGAAGATAACTTAATGTTGGTTTATAGATTTTTCTAAAATCTACATTCATAGGCTTTTGGGCATGGCCATACAATAATTGTTTCGTAAATTGATTATACGTGTATGGAAATACATTTAAGAATAAAAAGAGTGCAAAGCCTAACAATATGAGAGGCTTGAGTGGATGCGCTTTTTTAACTCTACGTTTTACTCTTTTAGGTTGGATTGCAGGTGTTATCGTCTTTTGTCTTGGTATAGAACGATTTTGCCTTAAATCAGGTCTATATGGTGGCCTTTGTACTGGTCTTGCCAAAATTTACCCCTTCCCATGCGATATTTATTTTATTATACAACATATGGATGAATATTTTACAATATTTTAAAAGTATTTGTTAATTATATTATAATATTTTGTATAATAATGGAAAATTTGTTAAAATATTATTAAATTACTTTGAAAAGGAACACATCTATGAGAAATATCATTGTTTTTACTGAAAGAAACTCTTCTGAAATTGAATCTATTTTAAAACAGAATGAAGAATATGATGTTAGATTAAAAAATATATCAGAACTTAAAGAAGTAGATAAATACAACCCATCTTTAATCGTTTTAGATGTTCCTGAAGCAAAGGTTAAGGAAGTTGCTATGGTTACTAAATTTCCAGTGCCGACTTTAATTTATGCTGATAAAGTATATTCTGGGTTGATATTAAGAGGAGACTCTTATGATTATGCTCTTTCTAACGCGCCACAAGAAGAATTAGAATTAAGAGTCAGAAACTTATTAAAAATTAAAGAACTTAAAGAAACTATAACAACTGTATCTACAACAGATGAACTTACAGGTTTACATAACCGTAAATATCTTCATGAACGTTTAGAAGCTGAGATTTCTCGTGCTAGAAGATATGATACAAAATTATCTTGTTTATTATTGGATATCGACTTCTTTAAAGTTGTTAATGATATGTATGGTTATGACTGGGGTGATGTTCTTCTTAAAAAAATCGCTGAAATGTTAAGCGGATTTGTAAGAAAAGAAGACGTTTTAACTAGATACGGCGATGAAGAGTTTATCTTAATTCTTCCTAATACAACTGAAGAAAATGCGTTTATTTTCGCTGAAAGATTTAGAAGAGAAATTGAAAAAATGGAGTTTATCCCAGCTGGTGAAGATGAAAAACATCCAATTACAATTTCTGGTGGAATTTCTTCATTCCCATTCTTGGAAAACGTAGATGAAAACGCTAATACTCTTGTGAGATATGCTGAACAC
>JAEZOG010000221.1 GCA_023414155.1 Cyanobacteria bacterium OH_CFB_184
TAGGTAAAACCAAACGTTTTAAAGATAAACACAAAAGCCATGCCTGTAGCAAACTCTACAATCGGATACTGCGGGCTGATTTTTTCTTTGCAATCTCTGCACTTGCCACCGAGAATGAGATATGACAAGACAGGTACATTATCATAAAACCTTATTAATTTATTACAAAAAGGACACTTAGACGGAGGAAGAACTATAGATTCTCCTGTAAAAGCCCTTGATATTACAACATTCAAAAAACTGCCGATACATAGACCAACAATAAATATGAATATATAAAAATAAAAAACGGTGGACATTATAAAGCCTTATTTTTGTCTTCTTTTTTTTCTGAAATTATTTCAAATAATTGATTTAATGCTTTTCTGATTCTTCTTGAAACCTGCATTTGAGAGATCCCAAGCTTTGCAGCAATTTGAGTCTGACTCAAATCCTCAAAATAATTCATAGTAATTACTTCTTGCAACTTCTCGTCTAAAGAAGCAATTGCATCAGTAATCAAAATTCTGTCTTCTTGAAACGAAGCCAAGTTAGAGTAAGTATTATCTGCTATTTTATCTGCAAGGGGTTGTGAATCGTCATCCCCCATGGAAACTACTTCATCTAGTGAAATTGTTTTTCTTCTTCGTTCAACATCAATAACTTCTTTAATCTTACCTACAGAAGTATCTAATTCATATGCTATATCGATTTCTGAAGGGATATTTCCTGACTCATCTTTCATCTTTTTAATAAGTTGATTGACTCTGTATGAAAGCTCATGGATTTCTCTAGGCGCTTTTATCATAGATGCCTTATCTCTAAGGTAGTGCCTAATTTCTCCAGTGATAAGATATGTAGCGTATGTTTTAAAATTTTCGCTGACTTCAGGATTATAAAGATTAATAGCTTTTATAAGACCGACGCTTCCAACTTGAATAATATCTTCAACAGGGTCAGTATTTCTTCTTGCCAGTCCTCTTGCAATCTTTTTTACTAAAGGCATAGCCGCCATCGCAATGACATTTTGCAATTGTTTTTTCAACTTTAAATCAGTTGTTGACTTATAAGTCCCCAACCATTCTTTTATATCCTGAAAATTTATCTCTTCTGCCATCTAGGGGGTAAAACCTCTCTCATTGTCTAAGTCATTATAACATATTTCATATCTTAAACAAAATAATACCAGCGATTGAATTATAAAGTGAAGTTATGTGGTAATAACTCGTTTATACAATAAGAACGTATTAAATCTTGTTCATCTTCAAGGATAATTTTCACATGCTGACCATTTTCAAACTCAAATATCCATTGCCTGCAGGCTCCACAAGGAGAACACAATTTTGTATTTGGAGAATATATAGCAACTTTTAGAAGTTTAGATTTCTCTCCAGCTGCAAGAGCGCTTGAAAGAGCATTTCTCTCTGCACACAAAGAGAGTCCATAGCTGGCATTTTCAACGTTACAACCGGTATAATAATTCCCGTTTTCATACAAAGCGCACGCTCCAACCTTAAATTTTGAGTATGGAGCATAGGCATTTTCTGCAGCCTTTTTAGCTAATTCTAAAAGTTCTTCATTTGTCATCATATAATCTTCCTTTTATGGTCTGTCAAGGTTGCGATTGTTTTATCATACTATACCATTCCTTAATATCGTCAAATATATTTGCTTTTAAAGGTAGTGTTTATTAAAATCCTTTATCTAAATGATAAAAAGAGCTGACATATAAGAGATAATAAATAATATCAACTTATTATGGGATAATTATGAATTCTTTTGCAAAAAAACTAATGGGATTAATGATACTTTTCTTCTTATGCTCAAAACCCGTTTGCGCACAGGAAATAATGGCAATTTTAAGCGATAATTTAAGACCCGTTTCGACAAATTATATGATCTATCCCGAGACCTCTAATCTTATATCTCAAGAGATATCTAATTTAATAAACCTGAACAACAACATAAAAGCCCTGCCTGTATGCAACTCTATAAGCAACTCGCAAAAGCAAGCACTGGATAAGGACTTAATAAGATTTGCAAAAGAATATGAATACACTTACACGCTTAATTATGACATTTTAAGAAAAATATCTACAAAACTCGGCGCAAGTTATATTTTGCTAGTAACTACAGGTATAGATATTGAAACTAACTTTTTAAAAGAAACAATCTGGAGCAAAATACCGATTAGCGGCGAAAATTCTGTAAACCCAAGCTACAGAGACATAACCCAGATAACATTGCTCGATCCTGTCAACGAATTGATATTATTACAAAAAAACTATGACAGCGATTTAAGCAGCAAAAACTTTGACCTTGCTATGCCGACTTTTTCAACTTCCCCTATTCAAGTTCAAAAATTCCACAAACATTCAATCTCAATAGCAAAAAATGTTACACCTATTATAGAAGGTAAAATTATACCTGAACTTATGCCTCAACCTCAAACATTCATTGAAAAAGTAAAGTTTAAGAAAAACAAACTGAACGAGGAAGTACAACTAAATCTTGTTAATAAAAAGCCAAGTGAACCATCAAATGATATAATTATAAAACCAAATCCTAATCTAAAACTGTTTAATTACGTCGAAGATGATTTGTAGTTTACATTAATTAACCTATTTACCCATTATAATCTTGGTTATATTATTATATTAATTAGTAGTAATTTTTCGAATATTCTTGGAGGCAAGTTGGCTGAAAAGCTTAAAATAAAAGGTGGAATACCATTAAAAGGTGAAGTATCCATAAGTGGAGCAAAAAATGCAGTTCTTAAGCTTATGGCAGCAGCATTACTTGCAAAAGGCGAAAGCAAAATTTATAACGTTCCTGAACTGACTGATGTAACAATCATGCTCGACGTTCTTGAACAATTGGGCGCAAAAACCCAGTATGATAAAGTTTCAAAATCAGTAACAATAGATGCAACTAACATAACAAATATTACTGCAAAGTATGAACTTGTTAGCCAGATGAGAGCATCTTTTATTGTATTAGGAGCTCTAGTTTCAAGATGCAAAGAAGCTATCGTAGCACTCCCTGGTGGATGTGCGATTGGAGAGAGAAGAGTCGATTTCCATATAAAAGGTCTTGAAGCACTAGGAGCTACAATAAAAATCGAAAGCGGATATGTACATGCTAAAGCATCAAGACTTAATGGTGCAGATATATATTTAGACATTCCTTCAGTTGGTGCTACAGAAAATTTAATGTTAGCAGCTGTTTTAGCTAACGGAGCAACAAGAATTCAAAATGCAGCACAAGAACCTGAAATAGTTGATCTTGCAAACTTCCTAAATACAATGGGAGCGGATGTATCTGGAGCAGGAACTTCTGAAATAGTTATAAACGGTGTAAAAATAGACGATTTAAGACCAATTGAATACACGACTATTCCTGATAGAATCGAAGCAGGAACTTATATGTCAGCATTCATTGCGACTCGTGGTAAAGGTATCATCAAAAATGTATATCCTAACCACTTAACTTTTTACACGTCAAAACTTATAAAAATGGGCGCATCAATTAAACTGATTGAACCCACAACGCTTGAAGTAAGCTGTAGACAAAGGTTAAACTCTGTGAACGTTGTAACTCAACCATACCCTGGGTTCCCAACAGATCTGCAATCATTGGCGATGGCAATGCTATCAACTGCTGATGGAGTAAGCATAATCACTGAAAGCCTTTATGAAAACAGATTTATGCAAGTTCCTGAACTAAGAAAAATGGGAGCTGATATCCATCAAGAAAGAAACCATGCACTTGTAAAAGGTGTTAAAAAACTAACCGGTGCGAACCTTCAATCAAGTGACCTTAGAGCTGGTGCTTCACTTGTAATTGCAGCACTTATGGCTGAAGGATACAGTAATATTGAAAACTTAAACCATATAGATAGAGGCTACGAACTATTAGAGTCTAAGCTTAAATCAATAGGTGCTAATATTGTCAGATACAATGACAATACTGATTTACTAAAAGATAACTTTAAAGGAAATTTTAATGAGTCCCAAGTATAAACGCTGGTACGATCATGATCCTGTTTTAATTGAAGTTATTGACCTGTTAAAAAATTATCAGGAAGAACTCAAAGCTCAAGCTGAATTCTTCTTGTCTAAAATCGAAGAAAAAGTTTCGCCAGAAACAATAAACCGCTTTTACGAA
>JAEZOG010000255.1 GCA_023414155.1 Cyanobacteria bacterium OH_CFB_184
ATATATAGGAATACTGTTCTGTTTTATTTCTAGCAATATCTGTCCTATTTCTTCTTTATTATTTGCGGACTTTAATTGTTCTTTTAATTTTTCACATAATGAATATGTTTTTTCAAATATCGAAATATTTCCTTTTGACAATACAGTTTGTGGAAAATCATTAATTAATTCAAAAGCAGGGCTATCATTTGTTTCATCATAATTCAAGGCTAATTCAATTCGTTTCTTGATTTCGTCTTTTAGTTTGTCGGCACTTTCTGAGGAAATTTCACCTCTATTAAGCTCATATGGAACTGCTCGTAAGAGTGCAATATCAAATGGTATTTGATGTTTTTTGTCATATATGATTATAGTATGATACGGTCTAGCACAGTGTCTAAAACCAAGTTCGTAGTATACATTAGGGTTTTGGTTAGTGATATCTACAATAGCAATATCTGAGCACACTAACCGTTCATACATTAATGTATGAATAATTCCTCCATTATTTTCCTCATCTGCTCTTATAACGTTTAGCCCCATTTCTTTAGCTGCAGGTTTTATAGCTCTTTCATAAATGTTGTCAAAATTAATATGATAATGCCCTCTTATAGGTTTTTTGTAACCAAATGGCATTGCTACAAAAATTGTTTTTTCACTAGAATATTCATTAGCCATAAATCCAACTCCTACTTACAGTAGCATACATAATAAATCGTAAAAATCTATTCCCCATGTTTCTATATGTTTATTAGAATTTTACTTTATCTGCCCCTTCTGGTTGAAATTTATTATTGATTTACTAAAATCATAATTATTATGAATATACTATTTGAATCCGATGGATGGAAAGCTATAAATAGAATAGGTTCTTTTAATGAAATGTATTGGATTTTTATTGAAAATTATCGAGAACTTGTAACCAAGATTCTATTTCTACAAGATATTGAACAACCTTTTGGATCTAGATTAAGTTCTATAAACAATTTAAGTCGATATATTTTTAATTTTCTATCCTCAACAAGTGCATTAAAAGAAAATTGCTATAATATGATGCGGTTTTATAATGAAACTGATTTAAAAATGAAATATGAAAGCAAGAAAAATGAGCTTTTTCTTAATAGCAAGTTAGTAGCATTCATACAAAAATTTAGAAACTATCAGACGCATTTTCAATTAGAATTTGCTGATTTATCTGCTAATAATCAAGTTATACTAATTACAGAAAAGCTATTACAAAACTCTAAAGAGTGGAATAAATTATCATTAGAGTACATACAAGAATCAGGCGATGCAATAGTTTTAAAAACAACTTGTGAAGATTATTTTAAATTAGTAGAAGATTTTTATCAGTGGTTATACCAAGAACTAATGACGTTTCACAGACAAGATATAATATACACAAGATCGATGGCAAAAGAATATGGAATATTTTACCCAAATATTGGTTAAATACTTTTTCACTGTTATTCCCTGTTATTTTTGGCAGAAACTACTTGTAAGTCTTTGATAGCCTAAAAATGCACTAAAAAACTTTTTAAAAACAGTGAATTTTAGAGACTTTTGCTGCCAAAACTACATCCACCACCATTTAATTTCAGGCTTTTTTAAAAGCCCATTTTTAGTTTGATTTTTCCCGCACACAGCGGGCTTTCGACTTATGCATTTTATAAAGAGAATTTGATTTGGACAAATTCTCTAATTTTTAGTGCCAAAATCTCTCAAAATTCTCTGTTTGGATTTTGACTAGTCCGTTTTTGAAATTCTTTATTCTGTTGCATTTTAACAGCTTGGACAATAGTTTGAAGATAGTTTACTCAGAGAATATTTCAAAGACCCGCTATTGATGAGTCTTTTAGCGTATTTGTGTTTTGGGAATTTTTTTTATTTTATACGTAATTTTGCTTAAATCTATTTCTGTAAGCACTTTTGCGGACTTTTGAAAGTTCTGAAATATTGTTATCATTATAAAATAACAATATTGGAGAAATTATGAAAAATATTCAAAATCAAATAAATAAAATTAAAAAAACAATACTAAACCAGAATTTATCAAATAATTCAATAGTCACCTATAACAAGCTAAATGAAATCGACCACTCTTTATACAGATATGACCAACTCTTAAAAGCAGGTTTTAAAAATGAAGCGAAGACTGAAAGTACAAGAGCAAATAATTTGATTAATAAATTTAATGCTACTGAAGAAAGAACTGTACTCAAAGGTTATATAAGTAATACAAAATATATTTGGGTTGCAAGCGGCGATAGCTGTGAAGCTTGCCAAGAGTTAAATGGAACAGAATATGATTCTATAGAAGATATCCCGGAAAAGCCGCATACGAATTGCAATTGCTATATAGAAGAAGTCGCTGAAAATGATTCTGAAGATGATGAACCTTGTGATTGTTGGGATAAAATAGATGAAATTGTCGAAGAGGCAAATACTCTTGATGATGAATTAACCTCTGATATGCATGATGTCGATTCAATTCAGACCGAAGTAGAAAGTTGGCTTGTTGAAATTCAAGAATTAAAAGTACAAGTAGAACAGGCTCAAGAAGAATTAGAGAATACAGAGACCTGTGGCCCCGATTGTGTAATAACAGGCATGGCAACTACTATAACAGACGACAAAGGACTCGAAGATACGGTGTATAATCTGATTAAAGATATTGAAGAGGCAAGAGTAGTTTATGAAATTTTTCAGTCTAATAAACATGAAATGGAAACAACAGCTAATTCTTTTGATAAATATTATCATGCAAAAGCGAATTGTGAATCTGCTGAACTTGGGACCATTGAAGCTATGTGGGCAGTTGTATTTAGTGTTTTTAAAGAAGTAAAGGATTATTTTAAAAAAGTATTTTCTTTACATATGGATGCAAAAAAAGTCTTTCTTGATTGTATGAATGATTTAAGAGCCGATTTGTATGGGTTGAACAAGGCAAAAGAGCACGGTTATTGTTCTGAAAAATTAAAAGATATTGATAAAGTTTTTAAAAAGTAATATTTTGTTTCAGATATAATAAAAAAATGAATGATAAAATCAAAATTGTTTTAAATAAAATATTGCAAATCTTATCAATAACTTTTAAAACTTTGTCATCCATAGTTTTAACTTATTTTATCTTAATTTTACCTATAACAGTATTCAGAACAGGTAAATTAGACTGGCAAATTTTTATTCTCATTGTGCTTTGCTTTTTATTAACATTATTTGTAAATTGGGCACTTTGGAAAAAAGGAATCTTTAAGAAAATATTAATGTTAATTATCCTATTCGCAATTGGCTCCATATTTGTAATCAGAATGATGGATTATCTCGGAATAAAAAGTGATTACTGTATTGAAGATGGAGACTGTGAAGAAGGGCGAGTTATTCATACAAAAAAATATGGTCAAATTACAATCAACAAAGAGAATTGTCTAAAATATCATTGGGAATGGAACGAAAAACAAAAATACTGTAAGGTTTTATATTGAATAAATATTTAATCAAGATTGAAGCCTACAAAGAAAAAATAACAAATATACCCAAGAAAAATATTGGGTTATAATTGATTCCATGAGAAATTTTTAAAAAAAAATATTTTTAGTTCTCTTCAAAATAATGGTTGCCATTCTAAAAATACTTATTTGTTTAAGTATTACTCTTTTTGTAGGTTATTTTACCACCATAGCAAGTGTTATGGCAAATGTAGGCAATCAAGGATTTGATTGGCAAATTTTATTGTATATTCCCGTTTCTGTATTTGCG
>JAEZOG010000259.1 GCA_023414155.1 Cyanobacteria bacterium OH_CFB_184
GTAATAGGATAACCAAAATAACTGCGCAAACCAGCATTAATTGCGGCTTTCGCTATGGCATAATTGCCTTTTACTAACTCTTTTTCTTCTATCATCTATAGACCTTTTCAATAGCCAAATCAGGACAGGCTTTAGCGCATATAGCACAGCCTATACATCCTTTTTCTGGGTCAAAAACTACAGGATAACAACCTTTTTGGTTAAGCTGATTATCTTTTTTGATTGCCTGCTTTGGACAAGCATTTATACAAAGATAACAGGCTTTACATTTTTCTTGGTTTACAATAATTCGTCCCATGATTAACCCTTATTTTCTATTATTATACTCCAAATATAAAAAGTAGGCTCACTTTTTTAAGAAATAATACCTTAGATTATTCAAACTTGGCGATTTGATTTCAAGCAACCATGCTAAAATTAATGCCATGAAAAAAGAAAATTTAAAATGGACTATTTTCGCCGTAACAGCAGTCGGCAACTTTTTAACAATGCTGGATTCAAGCACTGTAAACGTTGCTCTTTACAGAATATCAACATCCTTAAATGCAAGCATTACCGAAGTAGAATGGGTAATTCTATCATATATGCTTGTCTTAACGGTATTTTTGCCTATTTTTGGGAAATTAGGCGACTTTATACCGAGAAAAATATTATACGCTTGCGGATTTTTAATATTTGCTCTTGGCTCATTTTTAAACACAACAGCAACATCGCTTTCTACTTTAATTATATACCGAAGCATTGAAGCCCTTGGAGGATCAATAATTATCTCAAACTCTTCTGCAATCATTTCATCTATATTTAAAGATGCAAAAAGAGGAAAGGCACTTGGAATTGTAGGAGGAATTATTGCTCTTGGAGGAATGACAGGCCCTGCTATCGGGGGGATTTTAATAAACTCTTTCGGCTGGCAATCAATATTTCTGCCCAATATTCCTATCGGAATTATCGGCGCATTTATGTCATACAAACTAATACCATCATTTAAAAGAAAGAAAAAATTCGATTTTGATTATCTTGGATTTATTTGTTTTTCGGTTTCAATGTTCTCATTTTTACTTGCCATTTCTAAGGGGCACACATGGGGTTGGCAATCTACAAAAATAATCTCTCTATTTTCACTTTCAATACTTTTTGGAATAAGTTTTGTATTTGCAGAAAAAAAGAGCAAATACCCGATTATTAATTTTGATATGTTTAATAACAAGGCTTTTACAAGAGGAAATATTGCCCTGTTTACCTCTTATCTTGCGCTTTTTACGAACGGCATCTTGTTTCCTTTTTACGCGCAGGAAATTCTTAATTATTCACCATTAATAACAGGACTATTAATTTTCCCATTTTCTTTTGCGCTTATAATTTCAGCTCCAATAAGCGGTGATATCGCCGGTAAAATTGGAAGCAAACTCCTTACTGTAATAGGCCCTCTATTGATGGCAGCAGGTTTGAGCTTTTTCATATTTTTTAACGAAGAAACGACAATTCTCCAAATAATACTTGCTCAAATAGTTATCGGGATTGGAAATGGGATGTTTCAGCCTTCATCAAATACAGCAATTATGAACTGCGCCTCTAAAAAAGAACTAGGAATTGCAAGCGGAATTCTGGCTCTATTCAGAAACACAGGAATGATAGTCGCAGTAGCACTCACAATAACTCTGTTTGACTCTTCAAGGAGCAGCCTTTTAACAAGCGGAATAACTTACAAACACGCATTTTTGCATTCTTATCATATAACATTATTTATAGGTGTAATCTTGGCTCTGATTTGCTCAGCTATGGCTTATTCAGCCTACAAAGGGGAAGAAAATGGATCAAATTAAAATAACAAAAGTAACAGAGACTGAAAAACTAAAAGATATTGAAACTCTCGCGTATAAAATTTGGAAAGAACACTATTCTAAAATTATATCTGAAGAGCAGATAAATTATATGTTGGAAAAGTTTCAATCTTACAAAAGCATGCAAAAACAAATACAAGATGGTTATGAATATTATATTATTCTAAGAAACAGCAAAAACCATGCCGGCTATTTTGCTGTCATACCTGACAATAACGCTCTATTTCTGTCTAAGTTCTACATAGCAAAAGAATATCGAGGTCAAGGAATAGGCGGTTCTGCTTTTAATTTTATAAAAGATATTGCAACGAAAAAGGGCTTAAAATCTATAACCCTGACGGTAAACAAAGAAAACTCTGATTCTATTAACATATATAAAAAACTTGGGTTTGTGATAACAAAAGAGTTAATTACTGATATTGGAAACGGCTTTGTAATGGATGATTATGAATTTTCATACGAGCATAAATCATAGGTACTGTTTCAAAATAGCATCTATTTCTTTTCTTTTATTTATAGGCTGTTGATAGAGCGGTTTTATTGTTTTTTGTCTATTCATTTTTGAATTTTCAAAAGTCGGCTTTTCAATTTTGTAAAAAATACCCAAAGGGAGTTTTTCTGTTTCTATCGCTCTTTGAAAAGCTTTGACCCTATCATTTGGAACATATTCTTCTTCAAGATAATATGTATTTTCTTTGAACCACCTGTATGTATTGACTTTATTAAAAACCACACACGGTTGAAATATATCTACAAGCGAAAAACCCTTATGACTTATTGCACTTTTGATAATTTCTTTTGTCTGACCATTATCCTGACAAAAAGCTCTTGCAACAAAAGAAGCGTTCATAGCAACTGCTGTGGCTATTGGATTAAAAGCCTCAAGTCCTGAACCTTCAGATTGAGTCTTGGTGGCATAATCAGGATTATTTGTGGGTGACGCCTGCCCTTTGGTCAATCCGTAAACCATATTGTCGTGCACAAGAACTGTAATATTTGGGTTTCTTCTCATCACATGGAGCAGGTGGTTACCGCCTTCTCCATAAATGTCACCGTCTCCGCTGGTGACTATGACATTTAAACTGCTATTAGCAAGTTTAATCCCCGTAGCAGCAGGGATTGCTCTTCCATGAAGACCATTAAAAAAATTACAATTAATATACTGGGGCATTTTTGCCGCTTGACCTATCCCAGAGACAAGAACCGTAGAAGACACTTGAAGGTTTAGTTCTTTTAATGCCTCTTTTAATATATTTAATATTAAGAAATTTCCACACCCGGGACACCAAGCTATATCATCATTTTTTTTATCAAACGTTTTCATAAATTATCTCCAGAAGTCTTTTTGAAATTTCATCTGAAGTAAAGGGCAAGCCATCATACTTCAAAAGTCGATATCTAAAATCACAACCTATATATGTTTTTATAAGTTTGCCGAGCTGGCATGTGGCATTGTTTTCGACAATTATAAGTTCTTCTGCATCAATCAAATACGGCTTTATATCTGAGTGCAAAGGAAATAATTGTCTTAAACACAAAAAAGCAGTATCTTCAAAATTTACTATAGCCTCTTTTATGGCACAATAATTAGAACCCCAGGCAATTACAAGGTACTTATACTCTTTTTTTCCTATAAATTCAGGTGGAATAATATGCCTGTTTATTTCATCAAGTTTATTAAGACGTTTTTCAACCATTTTTTTTCTAACTTCAGGATCTTCACTAATTAACCCTTCTTCTGTATGCTCATCACTATCTACGCAGACCTTGCCTTTTCCATAAGAAGGAATAGCTCTTGGACTGATAGAAGAACCGTTATTAATTGCATAACGCTTATAATTCTCGTCTGACTTAACAAAATGATGAGAAAATACCGTTTTTTTATTGTTGAACTGAGGAGACAAAGACTTTGAATCAATAAAAAACTGATCTGTCAAAATAAAAACAGGAACCTGAAACTCATCTGCCATATCAAAAGCTTTTTGACCAATTTCAAAAGCGTCCTGAGGAGTTGATGGAGCAAGTATAATTCTTGGAAACTCCCCTGCACCTGCATATAAAACCAAATTCAAATCCGCCTGTTCTGTTTTTGTAGGTAACCCCGTTGCAGGAGATGGTCTTTGAGCAACATGAACAACAAGTGGAGACTCAATCATGCCTGCAAGACTAATCCCTTCACACATAAGAGAGAACCCTCCACCTGATGTACTTACGATAGCTCTTGCACCTGCATACCAAGCACCTATCGCCATATTCACAGCAGCTATCTCGTCTTCTGCCTGCTCAGATATTATATTAAACCGATCTCCCATTTGAGAAAGATAAGTAAATAATGCAGTTCCAGGAGTCATTGGATAAGAAGAAATAAAGTTACACCCGCCGGCGATGCACCCAAGACTCAGGGCATCATTTCCACTTATGAGATACTTATCTTGAACAGAGGGGTCTTTTTTTACATTTATACTTAAATCATTTATCTGTTTTATTATGAATGCCTCATTGA
>JAEZOG010000264.1 GCA_023414155.1 Cyanobacteria bacterium OH_CFB_184
TTTCAATCTACTACAATTGTAAATTTAATTATCAGCAAGTTGCTTTGGCGATTGACATAGAACTAATTTAGTTTTATTCTTTAAAAGAATAAAAGGAAAATAATAGGTTTATGAACTCACATTCAAAAATAAACAATATGATGGCAATGATGATGCAAGGCATGTGCGATATGCGCAGGCTTGGTTTGCTGTTGCGAATGTGATTCTTTAATAAGATAACTTTGATAACCAAACCGCCTGCACAAAGGGCGGTTTTTTAGTATGAAGAATTTTAAAAGGAAACATGATGACAACTATTAGAAATACAAATTATAAAGCAGATAATAATAAACACAGGCAATCATTCAAATCAAACGGAGATGTTTTATTTAAAACCCTTAATGCCTCTTTAAAACCACTTGATAGCTTCATAAAAATGCAAGAAAATTTATCCAGTACAAGATTTATACAAGATACAACAACTAATTGGGTTCCAAAAGCACTTTTCTCAAGAAGCAAAGCTGATATTTCAGAGATGACTTTTTTAGAGTTTTTAGAATCAGGGTTGTTCTATTTTGCACCTGCTCTTATAGGTGAACATGTTGCAAGAAGACAGATATTCTCTAAGTTTTTACCTAAAGAATCAAGAAAAGAACTAAACAAACATCTTGCAAAAAGCGCAAATGAGATTTTAGAAAATAAACAGCTTATAAATAACCCTGCTGCAAAAAAGCTTCTCCCTCTAAAAGCAGCGATAGTATTAAGTTGCACCTGTATCCCTGCAGCAGAATACGCACTTAGCTTTGCAAAAAACCTATTCACATTGAAAGTATTTAAGCAAGCGGATTTTAACAATATAGCAAGTTTAGAAAAAAACAAAAATGAAAGCAAAGAACATCAAAATAAAGTTGAAACCAGCGCAAAAAAACACATCAAAAAAGCAGCAATAGTCTCTGTAGTTGGGCTAACGAGCGCATTTACACTTGCTGCATTAGGACATAAATCACAAAACCTCCAAAAAATTAGCAAAACTATTCTATCTCCTGGAGAAGCAATCTATAATGGATTAGAAAAATCAGGGATAAAATCTAAAAAACTACAAAATTTCTTAAAAACATACGTAAACTTCGACTTTGAAACAACTAACGGAAAACTTGGATTAAGCAAAGGACAACTTGCTGTAACGGCTATTTCAGGCTTATTTGGTTACAATTCAGCGGCAAAAGACAGAGGAAGACTTGATCAGCTGGAAGTACTTACTAGAGTACCTCTGGTTGTGTTTTATACTATTTTTGGAAGTTCACTTTTTGAAAGCGGTTTTAAGAAAATTTTAAATAAAAAGAATATATTCCCTGATTTAATTAAAAAATCAAGTGATAATAGCCTTATAGTTCCAACCAGACAAGAGTTGCCTGAACTTGCAAAAAAACTTGCAAAAACAAAAGGAACTCAAGTTGAAGATGAATTCAAAAAATTAATTAAAGGTAAAGCAACAATAACAGCTGTTCCATACCTATTCAGCTTACTATTCATGGGCTTTAGTCTAGCAGGAATAAGCAGATTATGGACTCAATACAGGTTCAACAAATCTAACAAAGAACAAGCAAACAAATCAGATTCTACCTATCTAAAAGTTGATAGTCCTGCCATCTTTAAAGGTTTTATAAACTAATCTGAGCTTACAAATTAAGAATTAAAAAAGTCCATATTCTTTTTTGAAATATGGACTTTTTACTATCTATTTTTTAAACTGTTCAACGTCTTTGAATAATTTATTTTCTGTCTTGAAGAAATTTGACTGAGACGTAGCAGCTGGTTTGATATTCTCAACAAAGTAATTCGGTTGTGCCTGAGGTTGAACTATCGGTGCAGATGTAGTAGCAGCTGGAGCTGTTTGAGTTTGGATTGGATTACTTGCAACAATTTTTGGAGCTCTTCCTGCTAATATCGCCACTCCTGGAATAGCAGCTCCTGCACTAACTAAAGCAACAGGCTTCCATTTTTTACTGATTTTTTGAGGAACAGCATTAGGTGGAAGCGTTTCAACAACACCACCTGCCGCCTTTGCTGCACCATTATCAGCTACTGTCGCAAACATTTTTTCAGCATCTTCGGTTGTATATGGACCTTTTTCCTCAAGTATTTTTTTGTATTTAATAAGAGTATCCATTACTTTTTTATCGAAATGCTCGCTAGAATATTTTGTTATTCCTTTTTGATCTGCTGCATCCATTAATATCTCAGGAAGGTTATAGCCTTTTCTATCAGCTGGGTTTTCTGCAGCTAAATTTTTATAAAATAACTCTTCGTAGTTTTCTGGAAGCCTTGTTAACCAGTTTTTATCTTTTAAAGAACCATCCATATAATTATATCTTTGCTTAATTCCAAAAGCATCAGCGAAGAAGAATTGTTTCTTCCAGCCTAATGCCTCATCATCAGAATCAGGCCCCAAGAAGTCTTTAGCTAAGATTTTTTTCTGTGAAGCTCTATCACCATTAGTCATATTGATTAAAGTATCAGTATCATGACTAGAAGAAGCAAACCAGTTTTGAGTATATTTATTCATTTCTTCAGGACTTACA
>JAEZOG010000266.1 GCA_023414155.1 Cyanobacteria bacterium OH_CFB_184
ATCGGTATAGCTGTCGGTGGTTTTGGTCTGATTGCAGCATTAATACATTTAATAGCGAATTCATTAATAAAGTCTTCTTTTTTCTTAACTGCAGGAAATATTCTACACATTTTTAAAACAAAACAAATATCTAATGTTCAAGGGTTAATTCAAACAGACTCTAAAACAGGCTGGTTATGGGTGCTTTGTGGGGTGTTAATAATAGGAATTCCTCCTTCACCAATTTTCTTTTCGAAATTTTTGATTTTAAAACAATTGTTTCTAAACAACAATTACATTCTGTCAGGTATATTTTTGCTATTAATTACGATAGTTGCGTATGGAATTTTAAGAGCAGTTATAAAAATGTCATTTTCTACAGAAATATTAGAAGAAAAGATAAAGTTGCCATTAAAAAATTACGCGCCACAAATCATTCTAACTTTATTGGCTGTAATTTTAGGATTATATATTCCTGATTGGCTATGTAAACTAATTGAAGAGGCTATAAAATGTATTTAGAAATAAAAAACAATAAACCTGTACATAAAAATGACATTCCTATAGATTCTTTTAAAAACATTAAAAAAGATTTAGATTTAAAGAACATGAGGGTAGTACAATTTTTTGTAAACAAAGAAGATGATAAAAACAGACTGTATTGCATTTTTACCTCTAATGAAGTGACCGAATCAAAAGCAAAATTATTTATTGTATCTTGTTATATTCAAAACTCATATGAATCTATTACGCCTAATAACCCTGCGCTACATCTATTTGAGAGAGAAATATATGAAAATTGGGGAATAAAACCAATCGATCACCCTTGGTTAAAACCGGTCAGAAAAATGGATGGTTATAGCTTTTTGAAATCTGATGATGCTCAAACCCACGAAGTAGGAGTAGGACCAGTTCATGCCGGAATCATAGAACCGGGGCATTTTAGATTTTTATGCAACTCAGAAAGAATAAATCACTTAGAAATCCAGCTTGGGTATCAACACAGAGGTGTTGAAGAAATGATTAAGCAATCTCCAACTATTCAACTGGCAGAATCGATTTGCGGAGACTCGACTATCGCTTACGCTTTAACATTTGCAAAAGCGATTGAAAGCTTATCTGGGATTAAGGTTGATAAAAAATCAAATTTAATCAGGCAAATCGCTTTAGAGATGGAAAGAATTGCTGTTCATATAGGAGATCTGGGTGCTATTGCAGAAGACATAGCCTACAAAATGTGTTCAGCTGTATTTGGAGTGACAAGAACTCTTGTGATAAACACTATGCTCGAGATATGCGGAAGCAGGTTCGGCAAAGGATTAATAAAAATTGGAGGAGTTAACTTCGACATAGATAAAGAAATGTCTACAAATATAGCTTCTACAATAGAAGAGGTCGAGTTCAGAGTTGATAAAATGATGAACGCTATGAATAATAATTTATCAGTTTTATCAAGGTTAGAAAACACGGCAACAATAAGTTCAAAACACGCAAAAGAAATCGGAATGGTTGGAATGGCGGCAAGAGCTTGTGGGATAAAAATTGATGCTCGTAAGTTTGATGATCAGGATTTTAAAATAATAACTACTGAAGGTGGAGATGTACATTCCAGATTTTACTTAAGATACAAAGAAATCAAAGAATCAAAAAGAATTATAATTAATTTGCTGAATGAATTAGAAGGTGAAATTGAAAATAAAAATGAAAAAATCAACCTTGCCCAAAATTCTTTTGTTACTTCAATAACAGAAGCCTGGAGAGGTGAATTGGTTCACACTGTAATAACAGATGAAAATGGAAATATTGAACAATATAAAATTAAAGATCCGTCTTTCAATAATTGGCTAGGGCTTGCAATCGCAAATCGTAACGGGCAAATCTCTAATTTCCCCGTATGCAATAAGAGCTTTGATCTATCCTACTGCGGATTTGACCTATGATGAGGAATTTATGTTAGAAACAATAAAATGTATTAAATTACAACAAAATCAAGTTATAAAGAATATCCGTGAAGCAACTGTTAAAAGCAGGTTTCGAGGTCTACCAAAAATCTGTTTGGACAATTGCAATAATTGTTTTGAATGCTCAAAAGTTTGCCCTACAAAAGCAATAACTGAAGATTTATCAATAGATATGGGTAAATGCACTTTTTGCGGGGAATGCCAAAGGACCTGCAACTCTAAATGTATAGAATTAACAAACTTTCACAAAATAGCCTCTACCAAAAGAGAAAACTTAATTACAAAAGGAGAACTTGACCCAATTAAAACAAGTGAATACATAAAAAACACATTTGGTAGATCTCTAAAATTAAGACAAGTTTCTGCAGGTGGGTGTAATTCTTGCGAGATGGAGCTAAATGCCTGCTCTAACGCGAATTTCGATATGGGAAGATTTGGGATAGAATTTGTAGCTTCACCAAGACATGCTGACGGCATTGTAATAACTGGACCTATTACAAAAAATATGGCATTTGCGTTAGAAGAAACCTATAAGTCGATATCTGAACCGAAAATAATTATACTTGTTGGAGCGTGCGCTATAA
>JAEZOG010000274.1 GCA_023414155.1 Cyanobacteria bacterium OH_CFB_184
ATATCAAGGTGAAGCTCACCCATACCAGCAATGATTGTTTGACCTGTTTCACTATCAGTTTTAACTCTGAAAGAAGGATCTTCTTCAGCCAATTTTTGAAGAGCAATACCCATTTTATCTTGGTCAGCTTTTGTTTTAGGTTCAATAGCAACTTCGATAACCGGTTCTGGGAATGTCATTTTTTCTAGAATGATAGGTGCTTTTTCATCACATAAAGTGTCACCTGTAGTTGTATCTTTTAAACCAACAGCAGCACAGATATCACCTGCATATACTTCTGTGATTTCGTTTCTTTGGTCAGCTTGCATTTGAACAAGTCTTGAAATACGTTCTTTTTTGCCGTTTGTAGCATTTACTACATATGATCCAGCTTTCAAAACACCTGAATAAACACGCATAAATGTTAAACGACCAACATATGGGTCTGTCATAACTTTAAATGCAAGTGCTGCGAATGGTTCAGAGTCAGAAGAATGTCTTTCTGTAACTGTACCATCTTCTAATTCACCTTGAATAGCTTTAACATCAAGCGGTGATGGCATATATTCAATAACTGCATCTAGCAATAATTGTACACCTTTATTTTTGAATGCTGTACCACAAGCAACAGGAACAATTTTATTATCACAAACTGCTTTTCTTAATCCAGCTTTTAATTCTTCTATTGTAGCTTCTTCACCTTCTAAGAACTTCATCATAAGTTCATCATCTTGCTCAGAGATAGCTTCAACTAAAGCAGATCTTAATTCTTGAGCTTTGTCCATCATTTCTGCAGGAACATCAGTAACCTGAATATCTGTTCCCAAGTCATTTTGGTACATATGAGCTTTCATTTCGATTAAATCGATAATACCTTTTAATTGGTCTTCAGCACCGATTGGAAGCTGAATTGGGTGAGCGTTACCGCCTAAACGAGTTCTAACTTGGTCAACAACTCTGAAGAAGTTAGCACCTGTTCTGTCCATTTTATTTCCAAATACCATTCTTGGTACTTCGTATCTGTTAGCTTGTCTCCAAACAGTTTCTGATTGAGATTGAACACCACCAACTGCGCAGAATACAGCAACAACACCATCGAGTACACGAAGAGAACGTTCTACTTCAATAGTGAAGTCAACGTGACCAGGAGTATCGATAATGTTAACTTGGTGATTTTTCCAGTATGAAGTAACCGCAGCTGATTGAATTGTAATACCACGTTCACGTTCTTGCTCCATGAAGTCAGTAACAGCAGCGCCATCATGAACCTCACCGATTTTGTGTGTTTTACCTGTGTAGAACAAAATACGTTCTGTAGTTGTGGTTTTACCGGCATCGATGTGAGCTGCAATCCCGATATTTCTCACCTTGTCTAATGGGGTCTGTCTTGCCATTTTTGTTTTCCTTTATTGTTTATACTACTAAAATTAATATAGCTAGTTGCCATACAAAGATTTTTGCATAAAAACAATTTTTTTTAAACAATTTTTTACATCATTTTAAGCAATTATGATATTATTAGTTTGTCAAAGCTCAAAAAGTGTCTAAAGAAAGGTTTTTTATGAAAAAAATATTTATTGAAGATATTAAAAATTACGAAAATCAAGAAATTACGATCCAAGGTTGGTTGTACAACAAAAGATCAAGCGGAAAATTGCATTTTCTTCAACTAAGAGATGGAACTGCAGAAATTCAAGCTGTAGTTTTTAAAGGAAATGTATCTGATGAAGTTTTCGATCTTGCAGGTAGAATTCCGCAAGAATCTTCAATAGAGATAACAGGACTTGTAAAAAAACACGATCGTTCAAAAATTGGTTATGAAATCGACGCTAAAGACGTAAAAATAATTTCTGAAGCATCAGAATATCCAATCACCCCAAAAGAACACGGAACTCACTTCTTAATGGAACACCGTCATTTATGGCTACGTTCTCTTAGACAAAAAGCAATTTTAAAAATCAGACACAGAATCATAAAATCTGTAAGAGATTTCTTTGACAACAAAGGTTTTACTCTTGTTGACGCTCCGATATTCACGCCAAATGCTTGCGAAGGCACAACAAACCTTTTTGAAACAGATTACTTTGATACAAAAGCTTATCTTACACAATCAGGTCAGCTTTATATGGAAGCTGCTGCTATGGCGGTCGGAAAAGCATACTGCTTCGGTCCTACTTTCAGAGCGGAAAAGTCTAAAACAAGAAGACACTTAACAGAATTTTGGATGGTTGAACCTGAAGTTGCATTTTTTGACATCTATGACGATATGGACTTAGCTGAAGAATTTGTTGAATATATCGTTGCACAAGTAGTTGAACACAATAGAGAAGATCTTGAAGTATTAGAAAGAGATATTTCAAAACTTGAAAATATAAAACGCCCATTCCCAAGAATCACATATGATGAAGCAATTGAAATACTTCACAAAAAAGGTAATGACACTCCTTGGGGCGAAGACTTTGGCGGAGACGAAGAAACAATAATCTCTGAAGAATTTGATAAGCCTGTTATGATCCACCACTATCCAATGTCAATCAAGGCATTCTATATGAAGCAAGAAGGTAATACTGCTGCTTGCGTAGATATGATCGCACCAGAAGGCTACGGAGAAATGATCGGTGGCGGACAAAGAGAAGATGACATTGAAAAATTAAAAGAAAAAATCAAAGAACACGGCTTAGATGAAGAAATTTTCAGCTGGTATCTAGATCTTAGAAAATATGGTTCAGTTCCTCATGCAGGCTTCGGGCTAGGCATAGAAAGAACTGTAGCTTGGATTTGCGGATTACATCACGTAAGAGAAACTATCCCATTCCCAAGATTAATGGATAGAATAACTCCATAGCAAAAAATTAATACAAAGGTTTTTAAATGCCCCATTAAGAGAATAATGGGGTATTTTTATGCCTTTAAATATTATGCTATAATTTTTCATATCAAAAAATAAAGGCCGAACAAAAATGAATAAAAATGCCGTAGAAAATTATAAAAATGGTTACTCTTGCTCTGAATCGATTGTAAAATCAGCTATAGATGCCGGTTTAGCACCAAAAGAAATATTACCTGTTGCAACTGCTTTTTCAGGAGGTATGAGTTCTGGCTGTGTATGTGGGGCGGTCGCTGGATGCCAAATGGTTATTGGCTCAATGTATGGAAAAAATGAGACAGACAGCAACGGGCTCAAAGCCAAAGAATTAGCTAAACAATTCGTTGATGAGTTCAAAAAAAATCATAAGGCAACTTGCTGTAAAGTTTTAACAGCAGGTTTGGCTTTTGGCTCTCCAGAGAGAAAAGCTAACTGCGCGATTATTGTTGATGACTGCGCGACAATAGTTAAAAACATATTAGAACTTGATAAACAGAGGGTATAATGAAAAGTTTTACATATAAAAATCCGACAAAAATAATTTTCGGGGAAAATACTATTCCGCAAATAGGTTCAGAACTCAAATCTGACGGGATAGAAAAAGTATTGTTAACTTATGGCAAAAACAGCATTAAACAAAACGGGGTTTACAACCAAGTTATAAAATCACTTCAAGACAACGGAATTAAATGGATTGAATACTCAGGCATTCAGCCAAATCCATTACTTTCACACGCAAATGAAGGAGCAAAATACGCTGTAGCTAATGAAGTCGATGCAATTCTTGCCGTAGGCGGCGGAAGCGTTATTGATGAAAGCAAAGGAATTGCAGCAGGAGCCAAATACAGTGGTTGTATCTGGGATTTAATTATAGGAAAAGCTGAAGTTAAAGAAGCTTTACCTGTATACACAATTTTGACTATCCCTGCAACAGGTTCAGAAATGAATATGGGTCTTGTTTTAACAAAAGATGACACATTAGACAAGTTTGGCTGGGGCAACCCTAAACTTTATCCCAGAGTTTCAATAATGGATCCTACTGTTACTATAACCGTTCCTGAAAACCAAACTGCATATACTTCAGTCGACATAATCGCACACTCTATTGAAGCTTATTTTACAAAAGAAGATAACGATACTCCTTTTTTAGACGGGTACGTTGAAAACCTTGTAAAAAGTGTAATGATTTCAGCAGACAGAATTAAAAAAGACCCTAAAGATTTAGGTGCAAGATCCAACCTGATGTGGACTGCCACAATGGCTTGGAATGGTTTAAATCACTGCGGAACAGGCAAATTCTATTTAAACAATCACCAGCTTGAACATCCGATAAGTTCACTTTATAACCTTGCTCACGGCGAAGGTTTAGCGATATTGATTCCTGCATGGATGAAACATTCAAAAATATCAAAAGAAGCAAAGCTTTCACAATTTTTTAAAGCAATATTTGATGACCAAAATATAGACAACGGCATTCATAAACTAGAATTATGGTTTGATAAAATCGGTGCTCCGACTTCTTTTACAGAAGCAGGCATTAACGAGCCGGATATAGAAAAACTGACAGAACTGGCAATAAGATGCGGAGAACATAGAGGTTCAAACCTTTCAAAAGAAGATATCAGGGCGATTTACACATTAGCAATTTAAGGAAAAGTATGAATAAACAAGCACAAGCAGAACTAAAAAGATTATTAGATGGCAATATGAATTTTGTAAACGGGACTCCTGTTGCCGAAAACAAATGCCTTAAAACACTTCAAAATTTAGCAACATTTCAAGAACCAAGAGCGATAGTATTAAGCTGTTCAGATTCCAGAGTTGTTCCTGAAATCATTTTTGATGCAGGTATAGGAGAATTATTCGTCGTTAGAACAGCAGGAATCGGCGTTGGTCCTAACATAACTGAAAGTATCGAATTCGGTGTACAAAAATTAGAAATACCACTTTTAATATTATTAGGGCACGATGACTGTGGAGTTATGAAATACGCTCAAGACAATTATCCACAACCGCTTGAAGACTACTATGCACTTATGAGCTCTGTGTATCCTGTTCTTGGTGAAAGTGCCGGATGTTACAATGATGTAGCTAAAAGACACACTATATTTACCAAAAAAGTACTCTTAAAGCGTTCTCATATAATTAGAGAAGCTTATGAGCAACACAAACTGGATATCGTGGAAGCACACTTTAACTTCAACACAGGCAAAGTGGAACTAATCTAAAGCGATATTATCAGAATTCGAAAAGTTTTTTATATTCTTTAAAGCGTCTATAACTATTGAAGATTTTGAACTATTTAATAAGTCTTCAAGTATTTCTATTGCATCATCTAACTTTATATTAGAAGTCATAATTCCTCCAGCCGAACTGATGTATTAATAATAAACACTTAGGCTCAATTTTTCATCATTTGAACAAAGTAAATAAATTATTAATCAGGTCTTTGAAGAGACAATAATAAATCTTGCGGATAGACTTCTTCAGTTTGCCCAAGTGTGCCGTTGATAATAAAGAAATCAACTTTTTCACCAGGCTTAACTTTTAAATCTTTAAAAGGAATAGAAACTTCAATGACATCTTCATATGCGTACTTGATATCATTGCTTAGTTGAAGAACCCAAAGATTATCTTTTATAGCCTTTGAAAAATGCAGAGGGTAGAAACCGTCTTTAAACAAGGTCAACTTAACCTCATGAGTATACCCATCTTTTAAAATCGGGAATATATAATCAGGTTTATTAACCGTTCTTATTGATGCTGTATGTGTTGCGTACTCATTGTAGCACTTGAAATACATATATATTTGAAATATAGACTTAAAGTTACCTTGAGGATCAAGAATATAACGATTTATATCGAATCTTAAATAAATATTATCTTCATCGCAACCAAAACAAATTCTGTTGAAAAGCTTATTTTCCTGAGGAATTGGACCGGCGGGAATGTCGATACAACCAGCGTTTATCCATTCATCGTTGTATAAATCTTTTCCATCTATAGTAGGGCTTATAATTCTCTTTGGAGCTCTTGACGGCTTTCCTATAAATGAAATCAACGGTGATTCTAAGTACTTAGGAATTTTTTTATTAAGAAGCAAATAAATATTTTTTAGATGCTCTCTAAACAGATAATCAAAAATGTGATCCTGCCCTGAATCATTAGGTTCTCCATACCACCAGAACCAGTCGCTTCCTTGAGCTATATAAAGTTCATTGTATGCAAGTTCTAAAAGACTTTTATCAGGCTTTTCTTTTTCAAATTCCTTCAAATCTGCCTGAGTTTTTGCAAGATAAGTCCAAGCTAAATTCTTTGTTGGCTCAGCTATCCACAATTGAAAATCCCTGTTTATCCATGATCCTGAAGCCAAGTTATCTAATGGCTTCACAGTTGTTGTGTTCTCAATATAGTCTGTAACAAGGGCTGTAGAGAGTGTTTTATCTCTACTTATAAGCTTATACAGAGTCTCCAAGAACAAGGCACCATCGTGAGAATAACTTTCCCAGCTGTTTTCACCATCCATCGCTATTGTAAGAAGATGATTGTCATCAGGAGAGTTTTGCAATTTATTTTGAATAGTTTTTATTCTTCCATACAAATCACTAGCAGCTACAACGCTGTCATGACGTGGATATTCAAAACTTATAAGGTTTGGAATAACCGAATCTCTGAAAATAATATTTATATCTTTTCTTTTTGCGCCATATTTATACACATTACACAACTCGTAAGGATCTTCTAAAAATCCCTTGAAATCTCTGACGAATTCTTTTTTTATCGAGTTTGCCAGAATTCCTTCATCAGAAATAGTCCACTTCAAGCCCATTTCCGCAAAACAATCCAGTGTTTTTGGGCTGACACAGTGTTCAGACGGCCAAATACCTTTAGGTCTTCTGCCAAAAACATTCTCTAGCTTGTCTAATGCCATTTTTATCTGTTTTTTTGCATCATCTGCCATAGATAATTTACAATCAGGCAAAGGATGCCTTATAGCAGATTTTTTTGCCACGTTAGAGTCGAACATAATTGGCAAAATCGGGTGAAAATAAGGACTAGTAGTTATTTCGATTCTGCCTTCTTCCAGATATTTTTTAAATGCAGGTAGGATTTGAGCTATTATTCTTCTTTGAATTTCAATAACTTTAATTCTGTCTGAAAGAGTATATCCTCTTTCTTTTGCCTGAAGTTCGTCTAAATCCTTATATCTTAACTTCCAGATAGGATCAAACCAAACAAGGTTAAACCACATCATAATATCAGAATATTCCTGATCAGAAAAATCATTTATATCAACTTCTTCTTTCAGGTATCTTTTTTGATAAAGCTCGCTATAGTACTGATGATGCGCAATTAAATTTGAGTAATTGGCATCGAAAAAGTAATTAAGAATATATTGTTTATCATCGTCAGTCAACTCTTCTATAGGCGTGACAGTAAGCTTTGAGTGAATATCATGAGCTTCATTATTAGCATAGTCTTCTATAGCGTCGATCAGTACAGGAACAATATTAAAATTTAACTTTAGCTCTGGAAATTTATCCAAAAACATAAGCATATCAAGATAATCCTTGATTGCGTGCAACCTTGCCCAGGGCATAAGCCTTATTCCATGAGGCTGAGCCTGATAATTAGGTTGATGCATGTGCCAAATAAATGCTATGGATAATTTCTTCTGCATATCAACTCCAGTACATTGAAATTATAATAGCATAATGCCTTATTATTACAAGGTATTTTTCATTGAAATCATACGTTGATTTGATATAAATATTAAGTTTTGTTAAAGGGAATATTCTACAAATTCATTACTATTATTAAATGTTGAGGCTACAAAAAACAATAATGAACATTTTACACTAGTGAACTATTCACAATATTACTGTTTAGTGATTTAATATAAGAAAATTAATTACAATATATTTTTCATAATCTGCAATTGAAAACTAAATAAATTTTGTTGATAGACTTTTTATCACTTGTGATTAAATTTCTATCGATATTACGGTCACAGATGGAGATCTATGACTTTAGGGGAGGAGATTTGGAATAATCCAAATTAAAAACAGCCGCAATAATTGCGGCTTTTTATTTTGTTTAAAACAATTTACATTCTTGAGAAAACTTCAACATCCAATGAATCAGTCGTTCCAGCAAGGAAATATGCCGCAGAACCTATCATTGAAGCATTATCGGTGCAATATTTCATCGCAGGTGCGTAAATTTTATAGCCATCTTTTTCTAAAGCAAAGAATTTTTTTCTTATCTCTGAATTAGCTGCAACACCACCACCTAACGCAACAACTTTAGATCCTAAGTTTTCAGCTGCTTTGACAGTTTTTTTGAATAACACCTTGGTAATAAATTCTTGGAAGCTTGCAGCTATATCTTCCTTAGGAAGTTCATCTGATTCTTTCTTAAGTTTTTGAATAAGTTGAAGAACAGCTGTTTTTAATCCAGAGAAGCTAAAATCATATTCTCCGACTTTTGCTTCTGTAAATTTAAACGCATTTGGATTGCCACTTGGCGCCATTCTATCCAGGTTTAAACCGCCAGGATATGGTAAGCCAATCAGCCTTGCGACTTTATCATAAGCTTCACCTGTAGCATCATCAATGGTTTCACCTATTATTGACTGTTCAAGATAATTGTCGACTTTTATAATCTGAGTATGCCCGCCACTTACAAGCAAAGCTACAAAAGGCGGTTTTAAATCTGTATCAATATAATTTGCACACACATGGGCATTTAAATGATTTACGCCGATAAAAGGCTTATCATAAGCTACTGCAAGTGCTTTTGCTGCATTTAAGCCAACAAGAAGACACCCTACAAGTCCAGGACCAACTGTAGCAGCTACAGCAGTTATTTCATCAGGAGTTAAGCCTGATTGTTGAAATGTTTCATCAATAGCTAAATTAATCGCCTCTAAATGTTCTCTTGCGGCAACCTCTGGGACAACTCCGCCAAATTCTTTGTGAGTTTTAATCTGAGAAGCAACGACATTTGCCAGAACCTCTCTACCGTTTTTGACGATAGCGCAAGCTGTCTCATCGCAACTTGATTCGATTGCCAATATTATAACGTCTTCTTTCGAATCTGGTCCGATAAAAACGCTTTTATCTGTAATAGGTGTTTTAAATTCTTTTATCATAATCCTAACTCTTCCGGTGAAGCAATTTTACCCAATACCGCACTAGCTGCTGCAACAGCTGGAGAAGCAAGGTAAACTTCACTCTCAACATGTCCCATTCTTCCGACAAAATTTCTGTTTGTAGTGGAAATAGCTTTCTCACCAGCTGCAAGAATACCGGCATGACCTCCTAGACAAGGTCCGCAGGTCGGGGTTGAAACAGCACCGCCAGCTTCCACTATCGTTTGAACATAGCCTGCTTCAATCGCTCTTAAATATATATCTTGCGTTCCAGGGAAAACGATTAATCTTACATTTTTATGAACTTGTCTGCCTTTTAAAATTTCAGCAGTAATTTTAAGGTCAGAAAGCCTGCCGTTTGTGCAGCTCCCAATGACTGCCTGATCAATCATAACTTCTCCTACTTGAGAGATAGGTCTTGTGTTTTCTGGTAAATGCGGAAATGCAACTGTAGGTTCTATCTCGGCGCAATCATATTTAATTACTCTTTCATACTCAGCGTTCTCATCGCTTGTGTAAAATTTATACTCTCTTTGAGAGCGTCCATCTAAATATTTTTTTGTTTTTTCATCAGGAACAATAATTCCGTTTTTAGCACCAGCTTCAATTGCCATATTACAGAAAGTGAAACGACCGTCCATATCCATTTCTTCTATGACATTTCCACCGATTTCTAGTGACTTGTACAAAGCACCGTCAACACCGATATCGCCAATTAAATGAAGCACCAAATCTTTAGCGCTTACCCATTTGTTTAATTTACCGTTGAACTCGACTTTTATGCTTGGAGGAACTTTAAACCAAGTCTCACCTGAAGCCATCGCACAAGCAAGATCTGTAGAACCAACGCCAGTAGAAAAAGCGCCTAATGCACCATACGTACAAGTATGGGAGTCTGCGCCAATAACCAAGTCACCAGCAGTAACAATTCCTTTATCCGGCAACAAAGTATGTTCAATACCCATTCTGCCTACCTCAAAGAAATTCTCTAAGTCTTGCTCACGAGCAAATTCTCTTATCATTTTTACTTGTTCTGCTGATTTAATATCTTTATTCGGTACAAAATGATCTGGAACAAATACTACTCTTTTTTTATCAAAAACCTTGTCGACGCCGATTTTTCTGAATTCATTAATCGCCACTGGACCTGTAATATCATTTGCAAGAGTAATATCAACCTTTGCAGTAATTAAATCGCCCGCTTTCACTTCTTCTAAGCCGGCATGAGCAGCTAATATTTTTTCTGAAATATTCATCGGTCTTGGCATCTTCAAACCCTCATCTTCAAATGTTTCGTTATAAACATAAATCATATTACAAAATTATTCAAAAAACAAAATGTTTCATTGTTTTTTAAAAATTACGTGCGATTAGCACTTGAAAAGAATTCAATTTTATGCTACAATTGTAATATAAAGGATAATAAAATTATGAACGCGCTGTTGTTAGAAGAACAAAAACGTTTTGAGAAAATAGCCGTTAACTCTTTTTACTTTTCGTTGGCACTCGTTATTTTCTCAGGGCATAATATGTTCTTAAACAACTCTATGTTGGCGCATGAGGTTAATATTGCTCAAACTGTCTATATGGGAACAACAATTCAGCCACCAAAAATCCCGACAAAAATAGACAACGAGGTCAGTCTTGCTGCAGAAAAAACCAAATGGGAAAATTCTTTAAAGCAAAAATATAAGAATTCAGCGATTACAACTGTTGAACCTGGTGTAGTCCACGTAAGACTAACAAAATATATCAATTCTCAACCTGTAAAAATAAACATTGTCGAGGTAAACAGGAAAATCAACCCTGACATCGAACTTTCACCATCACTAGCATCAGACAAACTTGCAAAAAAAGCATCTGTAAGAACTATAGCTCAAAAAAACAACTCAATCGTCGCAATCAACGGCACCTTCTTTAAACCTCAAACAGGGGTCCCACTTGGCACTTTAATGATTGACAAAAAAATTCTAACAGGCCCTATATATAACAGGGTCGCTATGGGTATTGGAAAAGAAGACTTTAAAATGGCAAGAGTTGAACTCGATGCAAAATTAATCACAGACAAATCAACTTTAAATATAGACAACATAAACCAGCCAAGGATGCTGATGACCCACACCCTGGTCTACACCAAAGACTGGGGACAATACTCTCCACCACCGCCAAAGTATGGAACCTTATTGGTAATTGAAAATAATAAAATAATAAAAATAGCAGACGGCTCAGTTGAAATCCCAAAAGAAGGATATGTTATATCCGGACCCAAACAAAAACTGGAGCCGTTTTTTAATGCAACAAGTGTACAAATGGATATTAAAACTACGCCTAACTGGGAAAATGTTGAACACATAATAAGCGGTGGACCTTATCTTGTAAAAGAAGATCAGCTTTATGTAGACACTCAGGCGCAAAAATTAAATGCAATAAGCGGAAAAAACCCAAGAACTGCAATAGGATATACAAAAGATGAAAACCTGATTTTAGTAACAATCGATGGTAGAGAAGAATCTTCTGTAGGAATGAATTTATACGACTTAGCTAAGCTTATGAAATCTATCGGCTGTACAAATGCAATGAACCTAGATGGTGGCGGCTCAAGCGTAATGTACGTCAAAGGTAAAATAGTAAACACTCCTTCAATAAAAGGAGGAATTGCAATAAGTAATGCATTTACCGTTTCGATAAATGCATCACAGACTCAAATTTCTTACACTGAAAAAGATGAAAATTAATACTTTGAAGGTATAAGCTTTTCGTACTCTTCGATTGAACTTTTATTTAAGCAGCATTCTATGATTTTTTTGCCTAACGGATTCAAGTCAGGAACAAGATATTCACGAAGCTCTTTATGGAAAAATTCATAAAGAATCTCAGCACCTTTGTCATAGCCTTCATTTCCAACTTCAGGCTGGTGATTAACTTCAAGGAATTTATCACCGACAATCGCTCCTTCAAACTGCATATCTTTTATTATGTAGCCGCCTAAAGCGCATCTTGCAGGTTTTAATTTTCTTGCAGGGAATGAAGCCTGACCTCTTCTTGCCAAATATTCACGGGCAACCCATTGAGGCATAAACCCAACATGCCAGCTTCCGATATGCTGATTAGGAATCAATATATGACGTGTTTTAGGTGAATTCATAATTTGTTCAAGAAGAATATTTGCATGATCAACTTTTCTTCCCGTTGCAAATGGCCAGTATGAACCTACTCCTTCACTTGCAAGATCATCACCATCTGTAATACTAGGATTAGAGAAGCCTCTTGGTGCAACTAATCTCCACAACCAACTTAATGCAGGAGGAATGATATGTAATATTCCAAAAATTCCATATGAAGGATTTTCAAGCGAGCAAGGAGGAGTTCTTAAACCAAAACTTCTGTAGTCGATTTCTGTTGGTTCATTTTGAATACCTTTTACGCTTGATCTTGGGATGATTACCCTTGGATTTGGGCATCTTGAACCTGGTTTATCCATAGTGTGTTCCCAAATAAGGCAAGTTGCATCTGCCTGTCCATCGATGTTTAAAAAGATCAACGGGTGTTTTGGGTGAATTGTTTGATTTTCTAAAATTGTATCAGTTCCATAGTGTTTAATATGGTCAACCCTTATAAACCAACCATCTTCTGCATCTTTTACGGTAAGTCTTTCACCCTTTTTCTGGAAAGATGGGTGGCAAAGAGCCATATCGTCTGTAACAGGCAATAATTTACAAGACTGACCTAATGAAAGGTATTTTTTGTCGCCTGTCATCATATTTGTACCCAACCTTAAACGACCGTCTCTGCTTCTGTGTGCATACTCAAGCATTTCACTTTTTCCGCTTCCGCTTGCACCTTCGTGCAAAAAGCAAATTTCATTATCATAAGGAGTTACAACCCTTACACTAGAACCATGAACTGTTGTCCAGCCTTCTTTTTGACCTATTGAAAGCAATACGCCGTATACGCCTTTTTTTGCGCTTGGACCCGGGTATAAATTATATGAGAAGATCTCGTGAACACCATCTTGATTATTATGAACAACAGATTGTTTTCCGTCAAAATGAGTATGCCTAAACGGCGGTGCAAGATAAATTATAGCTCTTGGAGCGTAATCATCTTTTATACTTTCTAAATCAACAGTTCCTTGCAAATCGTATAAAGCAGCAGCAAAAAAAGATGAATTTTTTGGAGCGATTAAAAGAGCAGGATAGCCGTGTTCTTTTCCACCTGCCATAAAAGGTAAGACTACCAATTCATTTTTCTGAAGCCAACTAAAAGTTTCTTCTCTTAATATATCAAACTTGTATTTAAAAACCTGATCAAAATTTATTTTATCTGTTTTAGAAATATTATTTACATACATACAATCAGGATCGCGTCTGCGCATATAAGGGTCATAATAATTAACCGCCAAGCCGTTTTTGCACTTTACAATATCAGCTTCAGCAACATATCCTCTGCCTTCAACTTGATATCCGACCTCAAAATATTTGTTGTCGGCACCACCCATGGCAAACTCAATCAAAGATTCTCTGTTCTCACAAAAGGTGATCTTAGAAGAGGCAAATAAATTCTTTATATCCTCACTGATACGCCAGTTTTGCCAATTTACAGCACAAGAGTCTTTAATTCCAATATTTTCCATAGTGTAAAACCGATCCTTTTTGTTATTGTTTCAGAAAACAATTATAAACAATTTTTTACAGGAAAATCAATTTTAATTAACAAATTAAATACAATTGTAAAGATGAAAAAATTCTCTTAAAAACTCATATCCTTTTAAATAAGATTTATAATCTATCTTTTCATCAGCAGAATGCATATTATAAATATCTGCAATACCGACCAAGCAAGGCTTAAAGCTCTTTCCATATTTATTAACGTTGTTAGAATATATATGTGTTTCAGCCCCGGCGTGGAATGAAGAAACTTTTATATCAACGCCCTCATTTTGTCCTGCATCTTTAGCAACGAGTTCAATTGTATTATCGTCGCTTTTTTCAAAAGGCAAAAGATGAATTTCTGTCTCTACACAGAACCTAGCAAGCCCCTCATATTTTCTATTATAATATTGGGCAATAACATTTATTTCTAATATAAGCTGGTCTTCTGAAAGTTTATCAGAACTTCTTATAGAATATATTGCAGCTGCTTTTTTATTAATAATATTTGTCATTGAATTTTTCATAACAAAATCAATAAATTCTGAAGATTCAACCGGTGATTCAATCAATTTTGAAATACCGCTCTCGACTCCACCACCAATAACTGCTCCTGCATTTATAGAAGTAACGACTCCAAGTTCATCTTTTTTATAAACCCCTTGAGGAATATTAGACATGATTTCAGATATTAATTTTACAGCATTGAGCCTGTCTGCATCAGCAATATCAATACCTGAGTGCCCGCCTAAAAAAGTTTCTACCGTCAAAGTCAACTTTGTGAAACTAGCTCCTGAAACAAGCACCTGACCTAATTTATCGGCATCTAATACCAATATATATTCAGACTCTATCTGGCTCATATCAAGGTTATGAATACCACTCATCGATTGTTCTTCATCTCTTGTAAAGACAATTTCAATCCCGCCGTGCTTAAGTTGTTTGTTACTGTTAACTTCTATTGCCAATAAGATCGCAGCAGCCACACCAGCCTTATTATCAGCCCCAAGTGTTCTTGACTTGTCTGTTTCGATATAATCTTCATTTAATGAAAGATTTACAGCAGAAGAGTCGCCAACTACATCCATATGCGCACTTAATAACAATGGTTTTTTAGATGTATCTGTAGGCTTAACTTTAGCAATGACATTTCCATAACTGTCTTTTTTTACATCAATGTTATTGCTTTTTAAAATTTCGATTATTTTTTGAGCGACTTTATCTTCTTTTAAAGAAGGAGAAGGAATTTTTACCAGCTCACAAAAAATATCTATTAACTTATGCTCTCTTTTTAGTAAATTTAAATCCATATTAATACGCCTCAAAAAATCTGGAATTAGTTCCGCCTTCGCCTATTTTTACCCTTACAGATCTTAAGCATCTCGGGCATCTTCCTACATAAGCTGTTTTGTCTTTATTTTCATATATCCTGCCATATGCAGAACAACATTTGAACATTATTCCTAAATATTTTTTTTCTTGTCTTTCCATAACAAAATCCTTTTACAATAACAATTATAGGACATGAAGATTAATAAATCCAGAACAAAATCCAAAAAGTGGCGTCCTATTTTTAAATAATGTATAATGTTTAAATACCAAATGCGAGGAGGACATTTAATGGCAAGAATATTAGTATCAATGCCGGATGAATTTCTAAACAGAATAGATAAAATCGCAGGCACAGAACAAAGAACAAGAAGCGAACTTGTAAGAGAGGCACTAAGAGCATATATCAAAAGAAGAAATACGCCTGACTCTCAAAAAATTAACAAAGAAGCAGCTATTTTAGAGGAGATTCTTGATTAGTGGAAATATTATCAATCATCCCTGCGCGCGGTGGCTCAAAAGGAATACCAGGCAAAAACAT
>JAEZOG010000245.1 GCA_023414155.1 Cyanobacteria bacterium OH_CFB_184
GCGTTATGGTTGGTGAGATTAAAGGAAAAGATTTTGCTTCTTATGTTGTTTCTAATGTTCTTGATAATATTGCCTCACCTCATAGAAACGCAATAGTTCAGTATTCTGGGGTTATTGTTGACAAAACGACAATCCAAAAATTGAAAAACTCAAAAGAATTAGAAAAAATGAGTGCAGAAGATCTGTGTAACATAATCAAAATTAAAAATGAACAAGGTGAATTTGAATACATTAATCCTGAAAAAACATACACAGTCGCATTACCTAAAAAAATCTTCGTAAAAACTGAAGAACCAAAACTTAAAAAGTATGAGAAGAATTTTTACGATACAGGTATAAAAGTTGGAGAATACTTTAATTCTTTCCTTCAGCAAAACCCACAAGGTATAGAATTATCCTTGGATGAAAGAATCATATAACAAAAAAGCAATCCTGTAAGATTGCTTTTTTAGTGAAATAAATTGTTATTTAAGCAAATGCTTTTTCTTTTTCAAACTGTTTATCGTATTCAGCCAATGAAGGTAAGTTTGTAGAATTTGTATACTTTTCTCTAAACATATATTGAAGCTTAGGAAGAATAAACGCTGTACTTACACTGCAAATTATAAGGTTCAATGCGATACCTGCTCTTTTTGCATTTAATGCTTTTTTCAAGAATTTTTCAACATCAGCTACAGATTCTTTTTTAAGTGCTGTTGTTGCAAATTCGCCGATAGATTCATTTAATTCTTTTATTTTTTTTGTATCGATAAATTTAAGCGGATTTTTTACGCCTTCAACGAGATCAACGACTCCAAGCTTTTGTGCAGCTTTTAATGTTGTATTGCTGAACGTATTATCCTTAACACCTTTTACTACTTGGTTATCGATGAATGATAGAATGGATTTTTCATCGTTACCTGCAAAATTTAGAAGTTCATTTGTAAGAGTAGCTTTTTGTTCTGGTGTTGAAGCTTTTGCTATATCAAGGATTTTGTTTTGGAAATTTTTGTCTTCAAGTATTTGCGAGTCTAAAGATATTGGTAAGCCAATTGCTTTACCAACTTTTTCAAGCGCGTTAGCGATAACTTTTCCGCCTAAGTATATAAAGAATACAACGCCTGCTTCTTTTATACCTTTTTCTATTTTATCAGCTTTGTTGACGCCTGTTATAACTCTTCCGCTTGAGATTCCTGCATCAAGAATTACTTGATTTGATACATTGTTATTGAATATACCGATTATCGCGTTGCCTAATTTGTTTCCGAAGCTAACTTTTTTATTTGCAGCAGGTTGATCCATGATTGCAGAGAACACAGGAGGGTTACCTTTTATAAAGTTTGAAGCTTGAGCTGCTTGTTTTTTCTGTTGGGCAGCTTTTTGTTCTTGTCCATATATTTTTTTTGTTGTTTTTTGAATAAATCTAGGAAGTAAAAAACCAACAGTTACTAAAGGAACAATCGTTGATACTAGGATTTTTCCTACTTGAGTTTTTTGGAATTTTGTTGGGTTTTCTAATATTTTGTCTGCTTCTTTTACAAGTTTATTCAAAACTTGATTGTTTTGAGCTGCTTCTCTAATCCCGTCAACATTATCTTTAAGGTTTTGAACACCACCTTTTGATAAAAGTTTTAAATCAGTATTAGACAAAACTCTTTTACCTTCTTTATCGAAGGTAGAACCTAATTCTTTAAAATTAGCAAAATTATAAAGCTTGTTTGTTACAAGTCTGTCGTAAAGAAGTTTTATACCAGGGATACCGCCAAGCCAAACCAGCGATGTTGTATTTTCTTCTATAAATCTTTCTCTGGCATCATGCATTCCGTAGTGCTTGCCACCTTTAGACCCTTCTTTGTAGGCCATCATGACTCTGCCAGTGTTATCAACTGAATCTTTAAATATAATCGGATATAAAGAGGAATTGTTTCCTAGTGCTGAAAAAACGTTTGTTACTATGCTCATTAAATATACTTATTCTCCATATACAAAGTTTGTACTACAAACCCCAAGCTAAATTCATTAGTTCGACAATTGGGGCGTTTGCCTTTATTTGTATATTTCGTCGGTTATTTTTCATTATGTGTCTCCTTGTAAAAATTTAAGTGTACTAAATATGAATAATTGCTAAATTTGTTGGATATATTAATTTTTGATACAAATAAAGCCTTCTATCACGCATGTTAGAAGGCTTCAAAAAATATATATACCAAAAAATGGTATTGCGATAGTTCGCAAAGCCCTCTAGTTAGTGTAAAAACAGCGTTTTTGGTATGTTCTAATTCTCATTTTATCTCAGCAATTCTAAGTAATACTACATAAGTAAAACATGAAAGGCGCCGATTGTCTAGTGGTCAATCGGCTTTTCTTTAAAATAATTAATCAAAATCTTTCAATTAAATTATTAACTTCGCCAAACTCTATATCAGAGTTCAATTCATTTTTCAAAAGATATTTATAGCTGACATTGTATGATAATGGTTCGGTTTCTATATTTAGGGTTTTGAATTTTTCTCCTGAGATGCTCAATGTTTTTTCGTCATAAACAGTTGAATAATTTAGACCTTCAGTTGCGCAGCAAGGTATATAGTAAGAAACTTTTTTTTTCTCGTTTTCAAAAAACTGCAAAAGTCCGTATGACCTACACACTAATGGTCTATACTTATATATGGAGCATTTTTTTTCAATAAGAAACGGACATCTGTAATAGCTTTTGTCTTTGTAGTTTTCTTTTGTTTTTTTTATGTTTTCTTTAACTATCAATTTGTTTTTTTTATTCAAGGATTGATATCCTGTGTTCAGATATTTAAATTCCAGGTCAGATATGGGATAATGACCTGTTTCACAGCAGATAGAACATCCTTCTTTGCAAAAAATATAAGGCTTTTGTTGTTCGAAATATTTATTTAAATAAGTAGTGATTTTTTTTAAATATTTTTTATATTTATTTATCACGCTGCACCTCAAATTGTCAGTTTCTATTGTACAGCTTTTTGCTTTTATTTAATAGTTTATTTACTTTTTTAGTATTTTTGATTATGCTTTTCGAATGAGAATTTCGAGTGAATTTTTAAGATATTGCATAGTCGGCATTTTAAATACTATAGCTGGTATTTCGACCGCTTATGTTATTCTTAATGTTTTTTCTCAGCCATATATTGTTGCTACGATTGGTGCATATATTGTCGGGGTTAGCGTTTCATTTCTTTTAAATAAGGTGTTCACTTTTAAAAACTGTGATGAGACAAATTGTGTTCTTTTATTTGCAAAATTTGTGGTAACGATGCTGCCAAGCTATGCAGTTTCGTATTTTTCAGGGTGGCTTTTTTCAAAAAGTATAACACTCATACCTTATTGTCATAATGCTATTTTGAAGTTTTCAAATCTATTTGGCATAGAAGAACATAGGGTATTGGATAATTTTGCGATTCTTGTTTCAATGATTATTTATCTTTTGCTAGGATTTTTTGTAAATAAGTATTTTGTTTTCAAAAAAAAATAAGCCTCAGCGTTTGCCTTGGCTTATTAATAATCCCTTAGAAGATTAAAATTTATTATTCTTCAGAAGCTGTTTCTTCAACTTCAACTATTTCTTCTTTGATTACTTCAGAAGCAACGATGTTGATGTTTAAGTTAGCTTTAACTTTTGAAGTTAATTTAATCATCATGCTGAAAGTACCAAGTTTGTTGATTGGTGCATCAAGAGCGATATTTTTTCTATCGATTTCGTAGCCCAATTTTTCTTTGATTTCTTCAGCTAATTTTTTAGTTGTAACTGTACCGAATAATTTTCCGCTTTCACCAGCTTTAGCATCAAGTTCGATTACACCTAGATCTTCGAATTTTTTAGCTAATTCTAAAGCTTCAGCGTGTAATTTTTCTTGTTTAGCTTTGATTCTAGCAATGTTTTGCTCTCTATTTTCAATAGCGCCTTTAGTTGCTTTTTCTGCTAAGTTTTGTGGTAATAAAAAGTTTCTTGCATAGCCGTCTTTTACTGTAACGATATCGCCGGCTTCGCCGATGTTTTGAACATCTTTTCTTAAAATGACTTCCATTTTTATCTCCTTGTTAAATTAGTTTTTATTTCAGGTAATTAAAATCATAATAAAAACATAACGAAAAGTCATCTATGATTTTAAAAAAATCTATATTATTGTTAAGTTCTGCTTGGTTTATAAATTTTATTGCCTGAAGTCATGTATTTTTTTAGGACTTGTTTGCCTTGTTCAGCTTGGAT
>JAEZOG010000163.1 GCA_023414155.1 Cyanobacteria bacterium OH_CFB_184
TTTCCAAACATTGCAAAAGATTATTGAAAGCCTTGGAAAAACTCCAAAAATCATTGAAGTTTCAGGAGCAACAGAAATCACACCAAGACTAGGTCTTGCCGATGTTGTTGTAGATATAACTTCTTCAGGTTCAACTTTAAAATCCAACAAACTAAAAATAATTGATAAAATTCTTGAATCAACAGCTATAGTTATTGCAAAAAAAGATTTGACCCAAGAACAAACAACAAAAACCAACAGTTTAATCAGAGCATTAGAATCAGTCATTGAAGCCAGAGAAAAAAAATACCTAATGGTAAACATCCCAAAAGCTTCTTTAAGCAAACTGAAAGAGTTCTTACCAGGTCTTTCTGCCCCAACAGTTACAACACTTTTAGGCGATGATGAAAAAGCAGTAGTCCACGTTGTTGTTGATAAAGACAAAGTTTATGAAAGTATAGAAAAATTAAAAGCTATAGGCGGTCAAGGCATCTTGATAATGACAGTGGATCAAATGGTGAGATAATGAACTACCCTAATTTAGAAGAACTCATAAAAATAATATCTATCTTACGTTCTGAAAACGGATGTCAGTGGGACAGAGAGCAAACACATTCTTCACTTAAAAAAAACATGATAGAAGAAGCTTATGAAGCAGTAGACGCTATCGATAACGATGACCCTAAACATCTTCAAGAAGAACTTGGAGACGTCCTATTGCAAGTCGTGCTCCACTCTCAAATTGCCCAAGAATCTAACGAATTTGACATAGAAGATGTCGCAAGAAGAATTAAAGACAAACTCATAAATCGCCACCCACACGTATTTGGGACGGTAAAAGTAAATAATACCGATGAAATACTAGAAAATTGGGAAAAAATAAAAAAACAAGAAAAACCGCACAGAACTTCCCTCATGGACGGGATTTCCAACTCCCAAGCAGCTCTTATGAGCGCTCAAAAAATAAGCAAAAAAGCAATAAGCGTGGGATTTGAATGGCCAAATGAAGAATCTCTTTGGGAATGCGTCAATTCAGAGCTAGAAGAATTTAAAGAAGCTAAAACTCAAGAACATAAAGAAGAAGAACTTGGCGACATTTTATTTGCAATAGTTAACCTTGCAAGATGGAATAAAATAGACGCCGAACAAGCTCTTTTAAAAGCTAATAAAAAATTCATAAAACGTTTCAAGACAATGGAACAAATGGCAACAAAAGAATTAGAACAACATTCTTTTGACGAATGGGACGGACTTTGGAAACAAGCCAAAAATGAATTAAACATCAAACATTCATAAGCATTGATTGAAGTTTTTCTGTTCCTGTTTTTATTGCATTTTTGATTTTAAAATAGTCTTTTATATAGATCCCTGTTACTCTTGCAACTTCTTTATCAAACTCAGGTTCTGCAAATGAATCTTCTGAAAGCACATCAGCGTAATAAACTAGTGCGGTGATTTTTTCATTTGAAGATTTAAGCGGTGAATGGTGGTATCTTATCGCTTCTACAATCGTATCAGATAGCTCCCATTTTTTTGCTATATATGCCCCTAAAACTGCATGGTTTGTTTTTAAATACATTTCTTCTGCATCGAGGTAATTAACACCGCGCTTTGTTAAATCAACTATTCTATTATAGGTCTTTGATTCCTTTCTACAAAGAATAACTTTTCCTATATCATGCAAAAAGCCAATTACAAAAGCCTCTTCTGGGCTAATAAGTTTATATTCTTTAGCAAGTAGCTCACAAGCAACAGCGCATCTAATGGAATGAGACCATATATCTTTATCTTTTTCTTCAAACACTACTGACTTCATCGCAATTGAAATTATGATATTTTTTGTCTGGTTCATACCCAAAAGACAAACTGCTTTATAGGTTGAATCGATTTTGTGTAACAAAGCAAAATGTACAGAATTAACAAGCCTTAAAACTTTTGTAGAAAGGGATTGATCACAGGAAATAATCGATGCGAGCTCTTTTACGCCTGAATTATCATCTTTTATTATATTTAGCGCTTTCACAATTACATGAGGCATCGATGGGATTTCTTCCGGCTCTAAAAAGTATTGTTCTAATTGCATAACTCTCCTGGCTATTGTATAACTGTCTATATAAAAATATAATACAGCATCTTTTTTTTCGATATTACCCATTAGAGCTATGCTTTATCTCTTTTTGGATAAATAGCTATTGTGGTTGGATTCAACAAAAAAAGACCCGAGAATCTCGGGTCTTTTAATATTATCGATTAATAATATTTATTAGTGTGTGCAAAGAACTTTAGAGCCTTTTGCTTCAATTACTGCTTGAGCAGCAGCTAATCTTGCTTGAGGAACTCTGAATGGTGAACAAGAAACATAGTTCAAGCCGATTCTGTGACAGAATTTAACTGACTCAGGATCACCACCGTGCTCTCCACAGATACCACGTTTTAGATTTGGTCTAACTTTAAGAGCTTTTTCTAAAGCTATTTCCATTAATTGGCCAACGCCTTCTTGATCCAATGTTTCAAATGGGTTTGAAGCAAGGATTTTTTGATCAACGTATCTGCTTAAGAATTTACCTTCAGCATCATCTCTTGAATAGCCGAATGTCATTTGAGTTAAGTCGTTTGTACCGAATGAGAAGAATTCAGCATACTCAGCGATTTGATCTGCAGTTAATGCTGCTCTTGGGATCTCAATCATAGTACCGAATTGATAGTTTACATCAACTCCTTTTTCAGCCATAACTTCTTTAGCAACTCTTTCAAGTACGTTTCTAGCTTCTTTTAGCTCATTAACGTGTCCTACAAGTGGGATCATAATTTCAGGTTTAACATCTAAACCTTCTTTTTTAAGATCACATGCAGCTTCAAAGATTGCTCTTACTTGCATTTCGTTGATTTCAGGATATGTTAATCCTAAACGACATCCTCTTAGACCCATCATTGGGTTAGATTCAGATAAGTTTTCAACTATTTCAAGCATTTCTTCATCAGCTTTATGTTCTTGATTTAATGCTTTTTTAGTTGCCACTGTAGCGATTAACTCTTCTTTTGAAGGTAAGAATTCGTGAAGTGGAGGGTCTAACAATCTGATAGTCATAGGTAATTCACCTAATGCTTTGAACATTTGATAGAAATCGTTATATTGCATTGGAAGTAACTTGTCTAAAGCTTCTTTTCTTGCTTCAACAGAATCAGCGATGATCATTTTTTGAACCCAAGGTAATCTATCCGGATCCATGAACATATGCTCTGTACGGCAAAGTCCAACACCTTTAGCTCCAAGTTCTAATGCTTTAGCAACATCAGTTGGAGTGTCTGCGTTAGCTCTTACAACAAGCTGTTTAACTTCATCAACCCAAGTAAATAATTTTTCGAATGATTCATTCATAGTTGGAGGAACTGTAGCTACAGAACCAGCCATAACTTCACCAGTACCACCGTTTAATGAAATAACATCATCTTTTTTATAAACTGTACCGTCTGCAGCTGTTAAAGTTTCGTTTTTAAGATCTATTTTAAGATCTTCACAACCAGCAACACATGGCTTACCCATACCTTTTGCAACTACTGCAGCGTGAGAAGTCATACCGCCTCTAAGTGTTAATACACCTTGAGCAGCGATCATTCCGTGAATATCATCAGGACAAGTTTCGATTCTTACAAGAATAACATTCTCGCCAGCATTACCACGTTCAGCAGCTTCTTCTGTGTTAAATACAACTTTACCAACAGCAGCTCCTGGAGATGCAGCTAAGCCTTTTGCAATTTTAGTTGCAGCTTTTTCTGCAGCAGGGTCAAAGCTTGGTAATAATAATTGATACAATTGATTTGGATCAACAAGTTCAATTGCTCTTTCTTTTGTAATGATTCCTTCTTCAGCCATTTCAACAGCGATTCTAACTGCAGCTGCAGCTGTTCTTTTACCGTTTCTTGTTTGAAGAATGTATAATTTACCTTTTTCAATAGTAAATTCCATATCTTGAACATCTTTATAGTGAGTTTCAAGTTTTTTAGCGATATCAACATATTGTTTATACTGTTCTGGCATTTCATTTGCAAGTTCAGCGATTTGTTTTGGAGTTCTGATACCTGCAACAACGTCTTCACCTTGAGCGTTTGTTAAGTATTCACCATAGAATAAGTTTTCACCTGTAGATGGGTTTCTTGTGAAAGATACGCCTGTAGCTGAATCATCACCCATGTTACCGAATACCATTGTTTGAACGTTAACAGCTGTTCCGTAGTCGTGGTCAATTTTATAGTGGTTTCTATAAGCAACCGCACGAGGGATGTTCCAAGATCTGAATACAGCTTCAATAGCAGCTTGTAACTGTTCATATGGATTTTGTGGGAACTCTTTACCTGTTTCGTTTTTAATTAATTCTTTATATAAAGGAATTAAAGATTTTAAACCTTCAACAGAAACATCTGTATCTAATTTAACGCCTTCTTTTGCTTTTAATTGATCAAGTATGTGCTCGAATTTTTCTCTTTCCATTTCCCAAGCTACTGAACCGAACATAGTTAGGAATCTTCTGTAGCTGTCATATGCGAATCTTTCATTGTTAGTAAGATTGATAAGACCTTGAAGAGTTTCATCGTTTAAACCTAAGTTCAAGATAGTTTCCATCATACCAGGCATAGAAAGTCTTGCACCTGAACGAACTGAAACCAATAATGGATTTGAAGCATCGCCGAAAGCTTTACCTGTTTTTTCTTCTATTTTTGATAAAGCAGTTTTTACGTCATCCATAAGACCTGCAGGCATTTCATTACCGTTGTTAATGTATTCCATACAAGTTTCTGTAGTAATTGTTAACCCAGGAGGCACTGGAAGACCTGCATTTGTCATCTCAGCAAGGTTAGCACCTTTACCGCCAAGAAGATTTTTCATTGAAGAATCGCCTTCCTCGAATAGCCATACTCTCTTTTGTGTCATGTTTGTTCTCCTTAATTGTTCTATATTAAATAATAAGTAAAAAGACCTACCTAAAAGCTAGCACAAACATGCGCTAACTCCAACTACTAAAAATTACCTCCGATCAAATAATATTTAGAGCAAAATGTGCCTGTTCCGATCGGTGAACAATTCGCCTTTAAATATGGGCTTGATTGTCCATCTCCAAAAGGCTTAATAGCGTTCTCGAATATATTAATACCGAATATGTCTTTACCGATTCTATTGGGCTTATCTAAGCCATTTACGTCAAAAAGCATCATTGCTACCGGAGTATTTCTATAAGTGTGTCTAATTTGGTATAACTTAAACCCTATTATAACCCCACTTTCCAAAGTGGCAAAATCATTTACATAAAATAATGATTGGGGGTTAACTTTTTTGCCGTTTAAAAATTTGTATTTATAATCTTTAAAATACTCTTTTGTCGATTTTTCATGGCAAACGTTTAAATAAGGTTTCATTCTATCAAAAGCTTCATCGTCAGACAGACGATTGTTCTTTGAATCCATAATAACTGATTGGTTTTGTGCCTTTAATAATTCAAATGAATACCTCGACTCTTCAAATACGTTTTTCCATTTAGCAACTCTTTCTGCCTGCGAAACATTTGAAATGTTCATCGGAACAAAAATTGCAGTTATGAAAAAAATCAAGAAAAGGGCTATTACAATTTCAACTATACTAAAAGCATCACGTTTCATTATGCCATATCCAATCGTTTCTTTTCCTTTACAAGCTCATCGTATATCCAATCAGGAACGAAATTTTTACCCATAATAATGTTTCCATTGTTCGGGTTTGGCGCGTGGAAATCAGATCCACCTGTAATGATCAGTCCTAATTGTTCTGCAATAGTAGAATAATATTCAACCATAGCAGGAGAATGTTTTCTGTGATATGCTTCAATCCCTCTTAAGCCAAAGTTCATAAGCTCTTTAGTTAAAGATTCTGCTATATCAACATCAAACGGATGTGCAAAAACAGGAATACCACCTGCATCATAAATGATTTCTACTGCATCGTGAGGTGATACGGTTTTTCTTTGGACATACACACTAGACTCGTCATTGATGTAGCGATTATACGCATCAATAACACTAAGCGTTCCACCAGCCATTGTTATAGCTTTTGCAATGTGCGGTCTTCCGATACTGCCACCTTCTGCGACCAGTTTTTTTATGTCCTCGAAGTTAATTTTTATTCCCGCTTTTTTATTTAAAAGAGTTATAATCTCTTTTGTTTGTTTAATACGAGCATTTTGTTGAATTTTAATCAGTTTTTGAAAATCACTGTTTTCTAAATCCATAAAATAACCAAGAATATGTATTTCATATCCTTTGTACATCGTATTGATTTCAACCCCCGGAAGAAGCTCCAGCGGTTTGTTAGAATCTTTTGGAATAATACTATTAGCGTAATCAACTGCTATTTGATACGACAATACATTATCGTGATCTGTGATAGCAATCGCGTCTAATCCAACACCTAACGCAGTGTCGACGATCTTTTCCGGAGAAAATACGCCGTCAGAATACGTCGTGTGGACATGTAAGTCGATTTTCACTTCCTTATCCTTTCGTCATCATCATTACCTCATTGTTACTTTTTATAAAACTAATTCTTTCTATACTAAGAGCACAGCTTGTGTTCAAATCCACGGAAATCTCTACTCCGTTGAACTGTGACTCTTGAGAAACTGAAACGTCAAAACGTTCAGGAAGAGATGTCATTAATCTTCTTAATGACGTTTGATAATCCATACCGATAACGCCGCTTGCATCACCGCAAAAACCAGCATCAGTAATATATGCTGTTTTACCGTTTAATATTTTTTCATCTGCTGTTTGGATATGTGTATGAGTACCAACAACAACTGTCACTCCAAGTTCTGAGCAATATTTGCCAAAACAAATTTTTTCAGCGGTTGCTTCCGCATGAAAATCAACAAAGATAACTGAAACAGAATCTTTGAGCTTTTCAACTTCTTTTTTTATAGCATCCCATGGAGAATCTACAGGATTCATAAATGTTCTACCGAGCAAATTTATTACTGCTATTTTATAGTTTTCTCGTTCAAAAACACGAACACCAACACCTGGCGTATTTTCAGGATAGTTTAACGGTCTTACAAGAACCTCGGAACTATCAATGTATTTAAAAACTTCTCGCTTATCCCAAATATGGTTTCCTGAAGTAAGGCAATCTATCCCCATACTTATTAATTCATTATGGTTTTTTTCTGTCAAGCCAAACCCGTGAGAAGCATTTTCGGCATTTGCAATTACAAAATCATATTTTTCAGACTCAGATAAATTAGCAAGGTAATCTCTGACAACCTGCCTCCCCGGTTTGCCAACTATATCTCCTAAGAAAAGTATTTTTATAACGTTTTCCATTTTATCTGTCTGAATTAATTATACTAATAACATTATAGACCATAAGCTAAGTAAGTCCCTTTAAAAAAGGGACTTTACATAAACTATTTTGCAATTTCTGTTGTTCTTATTTCTCTAACTACCGTGACTCTTATTTGTCCAGGGTAATCAAGTTCGTCTTCTATTCTTTTGACGATATCTCTTGCTAACTTACTGCTTGCCAAGTCATCGAATTTTTCAGGTTGAACAACAACCCTAACTTCGCGGCCAGCTTGAACTGCAAAAGATTGTTTAATTCCATCATAGCTAGATGCAATTTCTTCAAGCTTTTTGAGTCTTTTTATGTAAATTTCAAGAGTATCACGTCTTGAACCAGGTCTTCCCGCAGATACAGCATCTGCAAGTTTTACAAGAACTGCTTCGATTGAATTTGCGACTACATCATCATGGTGCGCTTCAATTGCGTGTATGATTTCTTCTTTTTCACCATATTTTCTTGCAAGTTCAACACCAAGTTGGATATGAGTTCCTTCTTGAGTTTGATCTACAGCTTTTCCAATATCGTGAAGAAGACCTGCTCTTTTTGCGATAGTAACATTTGCGCCTATTTCAGCAGCAATCATGCCTGCAATATGACCAACTTCTAAAGAATGTTTTAAAACATTTTGACCGTAACTTGTTCTGTAGTAAAGTCTTCCCAATGTCTTAATCAATTCTTTATTTAAGTTCATAACACCCATATCGAGTGCAGCGTTTTCACCTTCTTGTTTTATTTTTTGATCGATTTCTTCTCTAGCTTTTTCAACCATTTCTTCGATTCTGACAGGGTGAATACGTCCATCGACAATTAGTTTTTCTAAAGCCAACTTGGCAACTTCTCTTCTGACAGGATCGAAGCTTGATAATACAACTGCTTCAGGAGTATCATCAATGATTAAATCCACGCCTGTAAGAGTTTCTAGAGTTCTGATATTTCTACCTTCTCTACCGATAATACGGCCTTTCATCTCATCAGATGGGAGGTTAACAACTGATACAGTTGACTCAACAACTTGATCAATCAAGCATCTTTGCATTGATGTTGTTAAAATTTCTTTTGCTTTTTCGTTAGCTGTTTCCTTGATTCTATTTTCGTTTTCTCTAATCAAGTGAGCCGCTTCTTGCTGAAGATCTTGTTTCAATTGATCCAACAGGATTTGTTTTGCTTGCTCTGAAGACATTCCTGAAATTCTTTCAAGTTCATGTATTTGTTTAGCAACTAAATCTGCCAAATAATCTTCTTTATTCAAAAGCTCATCAAGCTTTCTTTGCATTTCAGATTCTTTATCAACAGCTTGCTGAATTTTATCTTCAAGCATATCTTCTTTTTTGGCCAGTTTAGCTTCTAATCTGGTTAAGTCTTGTCTTCTTTCTCTTGATTCTTCAATAAATTTTTCTTTTTCGTTGTGGAGTGCCTCTTTAGCTGCTATCATTGCTTCTTTTTTGATTAAGATTTCTTTTTCTTTGTAATCACTAAGCAGTCTTTGGTTTTCTTCTTGCACCTTTTTCTTTTTTTGTGAAAATACAACGAGAACAATAACTAAAATAAAAATTATAGCTATTAAAAGGATGTTTAATACATTTACGCTTTCGATTGTCCTATACCTCGTTCTTTGCTATAT
>JAEZOG010000252.1 GCA_023414155.1 Cyanobacteria bacterium OH_CFB_184
TGGTTCTGATATTTCAGGACAGCATATTACTTCTAAATATATATTAATCAATAATTTAAATGATAACATTGAAGAAATTGAAAAATGGATGCTATTAACAAAAGAAATAGGCATCAAAAATATCAGATTAGATGTTGAATATTCAAACCATAACATTAAATCAAAAAAAATATACAAACATTATTACGATATATATGCCTATACAAAACAAAGAAGCGAAGAGTTAGGCTTAAATCTTGAATCTATCGAACAAGTAAATCAAATCCTAGAAAAAGGGTATGTTTTCTAAATATAATATACTAATATAAGTATTATGATTAAAATGATAGATAAAAGTATTTTTTGGGTTAAAAACAATGCTTCGCTTGTAAGCACTATAGCTTTAGTGCTGGTTGGAATATACATAAGAACAAATGCTTATTTATTCAACTCATCCATATGGAATGACGAAGCTAATTTACTTTCAGGAGTTCTTTCAAAAGACTATTTGCAATCTTTTTTAAGCTTGCAAGAAGGAGAACAATCCCCACCGATATTTTCACTTATAACAAAATTTATGTACAACTCATATGGGGTTAATGAATATGCGTTGAGGTTGTTTCCGTTTTTATGCAGTATCGTTGGATTAATTTTATTTGCTATTTTGTGTAATAAGTTTTTTAAATCCAAAATTGCTGCAAATATTGGAATATCTATTTTTGCAATCAATCCTGCGATTATTTATTTTTCTCAGATCACAAAGTTTTATTCATCTGACATATTACTTTCGATTCTTTTCTTAATCGGTGTATGCAGCTTAAAAATAGAAAAAATTTCTGCAAAAAATATTTTTTTATATGGTCTTTTATCTTCTGTATTAATCTGGGCCTCATACCCTTTAATCTTTACTATATCAGGATTTTTTATTACCTTATTTATTAAATCAATAATAGAAAAGAACAAAAGTAACGTAAAAAAATTATTCCTATACATAATACCTATAAGCATATCATTTATTGCTTTTTACATTCTACACCTATATTCATTAACAAATTCACCTTGGTTAAATGAGCAATGGAAAATCGTATACGGATTTTTTCCTAACACATACTTTGAAATCAATTCAACTTTAGCGATGTTATTTTATTCTGATAATTATTTCCCTAAGGTAAATATTTTGCAGTATACAGCTGTAGCATCACTTTTAATTATAGGATATTACAACTTAATCAAAAAGAACAAATGGAAAGCAATATTAATCTCTTCACCAATAATAACAACTCTTATAGCAGGAGGATTGCATATATATCCTTGCGCAAACAGGCCGGTATTATTCTTACTGCCTATGCTAATTTTAATCGCTACAGCAGCATTCACATTTGAAAAATCAAAAATAGATAAAATCCTAAAAACAGCTGTAATTATTTTGTTTATAGTATATTTCTCATCCATTTTTAATTCAAATATTTTTAAATACATCACAAATAAATACGACTTTTCAAAAGCAGACGGAAGAGACCATTTCGAAAAAGTATCTCTTCACCACAACAAAGAAGATAATATCTACGTAGATTTTGATCTTATTATGGCATTTAAAATCTACGAAAGAAAATTCAAATTCCCGGAAGAAACAATTAAAGATCTTCATTTTTTCACCTACAAAGATAGGCTGGGTGAAATCAAGGCAAATCAATATATCTGGCTGATTTATCAAAATGATATCCCTGATACTGAAAGGCTTAATTATTTAAAAAGCTGGGAAAATCAGCATTGCATAGTAAAAGAAGACTTTTCAAACAAAAGAATCAACGTACTAAGATGCTTAACCAAATGATAAGTTAGAGTTTATCACCTAAAACTTTTGGTTTTCCGATACAGAATACATCGTTGACTAAATACTTCAAGCCGCACAAGCCAAGACCGACAGCACAGAATCTGCCTGCTTTTTTAAACATAAGCGCGCCTGTTGCTAATGCAACAGGAATGACATTTTCTGCCAAGTTGCCTGTAACACCTTTTATGTATCCGCCGATACCTGCAAAGAACTCTGGAATTCCAGTGTCTAATTGCCATTTAAAGAAAGCTTGTTTTAACTTATTGCCTGAAACACTATATTTATCCATTCTCATTGAATTTACATATTGATCAGGTAATCTGTTTGACGTTGTCCTAATCTGTTCTTTTCTTGAATTTACAACACCTCTAGAATTAGCATCAAATAGAAGCAACCCTGCGGCTGCTGTACCTGCTATTTTAGACATAACTGTAAACTTGTTCATTTATAACTCCGGGATTAGTTTTCTTCTGATTTTTTTTCGGGTTTATCAGGTGAATTATCAGGAACCTTAACTATATTTCCTGACATTTTTAATAGAGCTTGGCTTGCACTTAAGGCATCCTCGCCATAAGCACTTTGAGAAGACTGCATATTTTGAAGAATTTTGACAGTGGTATCATCACCTTGAGCCATACCGCCATTCAAGATCGCAAGCCCCATAAATCTTACTTCACCTACTTTATCTTGTAGTACTAAATTCAATAAACTATTCAATGCCTTGTCATTTCTTCTTGATTCATCTTCAGAGAACCTTTTAGAAAGCTCCTTTGCACCCATTACACGAATATCTTTATTTGGGTTTCTTAAATAGTTTTCTAACGTTTTTATATATTCATCTGTAAGTTGAACTACATTTTTTGTTTTATCTGATTTTTTATCTGACTTAGAATCAGCTTTAGTTTCATCTTTATCAATTGGAGCTGCTGCAACAGGGGCTGGTGCCTCAAGAGGAACTGCCGGCTGTGTTACAGAATTTATAACAGGTGCTGCTTGAGGATATGCGTTATTTGGAACCATATTATACACAGGCTGCTGCATATAATAATTCGATGGATAGCAAGGGAAAGAAGGGCTTTGAGCTACCGTCGGATTTTGAATTATGATGTTTACGCCTGCTGCTGTAGGAACTCCTGACTGAGTGTTTTGAGCAGGCTGACTAACCTGCGAAGCAGCTGTTTGAGGATATGATACATTTGGTGGAATTTGATAATTTTCCATATAATACGCCTTCGCCATAACTATCTTTATAAAGGATATTTGATAAGGATTTGTGCCTAATTTATATTTATGTTTAACTTTTTGTTACAATGTTTTTTTAAAACAATAATGATATAATATCTTCGAAAAAGGAGGAAAAATGGAAAAATTCAGAATAGCAATAGGTTCAGACCACGGCGGATATATTTTAAAAGAAAAACTAATAAAATTTCTAACTTCACTAGAATACGATGTTAAAGATTTCGGAACTAATTCAGACGAATCAATTGATTATCCTGTGATAGCAAAAGAAGTTGCAAGCGAAGTTGCAAAAGGCAACTTTGACAGAGGAATTTTGATTTGTGGTACAGGTCTTGGAATGTCGATTGCAGCTAACAAGGTAAAAGGAATAAGAGCAATCGCTTGCTCTGACACTTGCTCTGCTAAATATTCAAGAGCTCACAATAACGCCAATATTCTCTGCTTAGGTGAAAGAATCATCGGAGAAGAGTTAGCAAAAGACATCACTAAAATCTGGCTAAAACAAGGATTCGAAGGAGGCAGACACCTAAATAGAATCAATATGATAGAGTAGATTTACTGATTTTTTTGAACAATATAATCAACAGCGCTTTCGACAGAATTAAACAGTGGGATAATCCCATCTAGATATGCAAAAGAAATCGCTTCTTTAATTCTTTCAGAAGGATTAACCAAGACGAATACGCTTTTATTTCCTGCACAAACCTTGTAAATTTCAGCGAAAAAATATGCATTATCAGGATCGAATATATTTATTTGTTCAAGGTTTAATATTATATTGCCCTGACCTGCTAATATTGAAGCATTTATATCAGCCATAAGTTCATCAAAAACTTTTTTGGAATTAAATCTTTTTACGATATAAGAAGAAATGTCTTTGTTAATTGTATACTTGGAAAAGTCTTGACTATCGGTTCTTTGAGATCTTGAACTTATGTATTTTAAGATATCATTGTGCCACATAGCACTTTTAGCTATATATGAATCAGCTCCAAGTTTGTAGCAATTGTCGATAAGTGACTTGTCATCAGTACCTGACATTATGATTATGTGGAAATCTTCTTGGTTATTTTTTCTAATATTCACTGCTTCTGAAATCAAGTCGAATCCATCTTTTGAATCAGGCAAAAATAAATCAATTAACACATAATTGAAAGTTTTTTTGCGAAGCTCTGCTAGTGCTTCATCTTTGTTTCTTGCAACTGAAGGTGTAATACCGATCCTTTTTAGCAATTGATTTAGTTGATAAATAGACAACTCAAGGTCATCTACGATTAAAACGTTCTTATTACTCAAATCAGAGTCAAAGTTGATATTTGTATTGAAGAAATTGAGTTTTCTTTCAATAGAAACCAAAGCCTTAGAGATATCAACTGAGCTCAGAGAGTCGACATTAATGTCGGATTCACTATCTGCAAGTTCCATCAACTTCTGCAACTGTTCTTTTGATATTTCCATATGTCTTCAATTACCTAACTAAGTGATTTATGGTCATTATATCAATAATGATGATTTAAGACAAGGAAGAAATATAATCACACAAATGTAACCTTAAAATACTGTCTTAAGTTGCAAACTTTCATCAAAAACATCTATAATAAAATAAATAAAAGCTGCTTTAAGAAGGAATTGGTATGATTAAAAAAACTTTTAGCCTTGTATTATTAACCTTTGCACTAGCATTTAGCTTCTATAACATTGCCCTAGGTAAAGAAAAAGAAGATGTCATTCCAGAAAAGAAATCTATAAATGAATTTCAAGTAAAAACGTACCCCAAAAGTTCAAACATCACAGTTATGAAGGCTGTTTTAAACATCCTACAAGATGATTTTTTCTTTATATCTCAAGCAGATAGCCAACTAGGATTCATTGTCGCAACAAAAGATTTTGACACCAGAGATAAATTCATTGATATACAAAAAGAGTTTGGCTGCTCTAAAAAAATGGCAGCAATCAAAAGATACTCCGTTTCAAGAACAGAAGCAAATATAAACGTTACAACTCTCCAAGATAATACTGAAATTAAAGTGAATTTTAGAAAAAAAATATTAAATATGTACGATGTAGAAATAAGAGTGAGAAACATCGAGGATAAAGAAATTTATGATGAGTTTTTCAAAAAAATCGAAACAGAACTCAAAGAATGCTCAAAACTATAGTAAAAAAGAATGAAGAAATTTATCAGTATATTTTTTATATTGGCTTTAACTTTTGGCAAAATAAGCATTGTCACAACTTATGCATCAGAAACTATACCAGATAATAACTTAAGAGAAATACAAACCAGAACATATAACACTAATAATTCTGATCTTGTCAGAAAAAGTATTTTGGAAGTTTTGGAGCAAAATGATTACAAAGTAAATTATCAAAACAAAGATTTATACTACATAAAAGCAACAAAATATTCTAAAGTTAAAGATGTAAATAAGCTTTTGATAGCAGGTTACGTTGCAAAAATCGGGCTGGATACTTTTCAGGCAATATTGACCTATGGTCTCAAATCATACAGCGTAATCGGGGATATTATACTTATAAAAATCGAATTAAAAGATAAAAATCTAGACTCAAATATCGGTATAAATATAACCCCTAATGAAAATGCCACAAAAGTCAGGATAAATATGAACCAGATAATGACAGGCAAGCGCGACGGATTATTAATCGGAAAGCAAAACAGGCTAAAAACCATACAGATAAGAGAAGAAGCAGAATATAAAGTATTTTTTTACAAACTAAATAAAAAACTCGAAGAACAAAACATTAAAGGAGTAGATTTATAACTACTCCTTTAAAATATTTTATTCGGCAAAACCGATGACCTAACCAATTGTAGGTTCTACAAAAGTTCTTTTTGCCATTTCTTTATCGATAAACAGCATACTGCCAGGCCTACATTCGATGTATTTAAGCTTAGCTACGATAGCTTGGGCTTGAGCTTCTTCTTCAACTTGTTCATCAATATACCATTTTAAGAAGGACTGAGCTGGTCTGTCATTTTCTTCTTCTGCGATCGTTGCAAGCGCATTAATTAACGTAGAAATGTATACTTCATGAGCTAAAGCAACTTCAAAAACATCTAATACAGATGCAAACTGAGTTGGAGGCTTGTCTATTGATTCAAGAGTAACCTTGCCGCCTCGATCTATTATAAAGTGTAAAATAGCCATAGCATGAGCCATTTCTTCTTGCGCTTGAATATTCATCCAGTTCGCAAAACCGTTTAAATTCTGGCTTTTGAGAAAAGCAGACATCGAAAGATACAAATATGATGAATACAATTCTTTGTTTATTTGCGCATTTAAAGCGCTTTCCATTTTTTCACTAATCATTTTCTGACCTCCATAACCCGTGTAAATTACATAATTCTCTTGCAATTATCTTCTCGCACTTGCATCTTAGTTGTAACTCAGGCTCTTCATGAGGTTTCAAATACTTACGTTTAATATATTTTTTATCAGGCGAAATCGCTTCTATAAACATAATGTAATGGTTTTCTTCCATTGGATGTGGGATCGAACTAACTCTGATAGTTTTTGTTTCACCTTCAAAGCTAATTACAGGCTTGTGTTTCTCTTGCATAGTCTCATTTTCTTGTTCAGAAAGTAAAGACATCGCCTGACCACAGCAGACAAGCTCTCCTACACCCGGATGAATAACCTCGATTATATTACCGCAAATTTCGCATTTATAAATTTGCATCAATTCTGTCATTTTATACCCCCGAGTTTATATCACCCTAAGATTATAAAATTAATCGAATTGAAGTCCATTACCTATAGTAACTAATCTTATAGTTGGTATATAAGATTTATAATATTATCCTCAATCTGCTTGGCTTCATTTTTTGAAGCGCCATAATTCTGAATTAAGATCGCAACTGAGTACATTTTATTGTTTTTTGCTTTAACATATCCTGTAATTGCACTTATATTTGATAAAGTGCCTGTTTTAAGCCAGACGTTCCCTCTCAAATCAACAAGCCTAGAAGCTAAAGTACCATCTCCAGCTTGTGCCATATTGTTTTGAAGATAATCAAATGAATTTGAAGAATAAAGTTTGTTTAAAGAAGAAGTCATCCAATCTGCACTAATTAAGTTGTTTCTAGAAGCACCGCTTGCATCAGCGATTATGACTTGGTTCTTGTTATCATAATTTATTGCGTAAAAATCTTTTATGAGTTTTGTTTGTAATTCATTTGTACCTGTAGATTTATATAATTTAGCTGAAGCAACTTTGCATAATGTTTCTGATGCTCTGTTATTACTGTTTTTTAGAACAAGAGGAACTACATCTTTTACACTGTGAGAAACTTCTCCAAGTAATCTTGCATCGCTTGGAACAATTGCGCTTACAAAGTTTTCGCTGTTGTATTTTATATTGTCATTATTTAACAGTTCAGTCAGTTTATATGTAAAATATCTTCTCATATTGCTAATAGGAACAGATATTTCAACAGGGGTGTTTACAGTCCCTTTTAATTCAATAATATCAGGAGAATACCAGTTATATCTATTGACAGCTACCTTTGATATTGTTGAAACACATACCTTATTTATAATCGCAATAGGATATGTTGATCCTGATTGTATTTTTGAAACTCCGCTTTCTGTTTTTGAAACGTTGATTTTCAAAAGATTATCATCAAGATTATATGCGCTGAATTTTGGCATTAAAGGATTGACTTCATCATCCCACATCCAACCAGTGCCCCATTCGACATTGTCTATGATACTGTCATCGATATAGATATTATTTACTGTTTTTAGGTTTTGAGTTCTTAAATTTCTGACTAGATATTTTAAGTCAATTGAAGTTAAAAGAGGATCAGCTCCTAATTTTATATAAATATTATTTGATTTATCAACAAATAACTGAGTCTTGAAAGAATAATCCTGACCTAAAGCCTCAACTGCAGGAACGGTTGAAAAGAGTTTCAATGTTGAAGCAGGGTGCAATAATTTATGTTCATTGTATTCATATACAACATTACCTGATTTTGCATCTTTCACCGAAACCGCTATAGTAGAAGTTTTATCGAGCGAAGAATATTTAATTACAGAATCAAACGATGGATCCTTATCTTTAAGTATTTTTGCAGATGTAGGCAAAACCATAACAGCCATTATCAAACATATAATTATACTTTTTAAAAGATTTTTCATTATTCCTCCATAAATTTATACTGAGAATGAACATCAAGCAATGTAGGTATTTTTATTCTTAATGATAGCATTTCTTCAAGATTAATTTCACATTCTAAAACTGTTTCTTCTTCATTCAGTGAACCAATTATATCACCATATGGAGTAATTACCATTGAATTACCAAGATTGTATTCATTATCTTTAATAATTCCTGTCTGAGATACTGCAATCATAAAGGACTGGTTTTCTATTGCTCTTGCTTTTTGAAGAGTAACCCAATGATTTTTTCTAGATTTAGGCCAAGCTGCAACGTTTACAAGTATATCAGCACCATTTAAAGAATATTTTCTGAACAATTCAGGAAACCTAATATCATAACAGATTGATAAACCGATTCTGCCGATATCTGTCTGAACAATAACAGGGTTTTGACCTTCTGATGCATACTTACCTTCATCAGCTCCAAGGTGCGTATAAAGATGCATTTTATCGTATTGTGCAACTAATTTTCCGTTTCTATCAAATACCGGGCAGGTATTTCTCAATTGACCGTCATCAAGTTTTCTTACGTAACTGCCACCGATTACATTTGATTTAAACGTAACTGCAATATTTTTTAAAAAATTTAAAATTTCGCTATTTTTATCTTCTTCTGCGACTTGCGGGTACGCTGGACAATGCCAACCTGAAGCCCAAAGTTCAGGAAGTACAATTAAGTCAGGCGATAAGTTTTCATAAGGTTTCAATAGAGCAGAAACTTTTTCAAAGTTAGCCTTACGGTCAGCAATAACTGCATTATTTTGTACGATAAGAATTTTTAAATCGCTTTTCATATCTTAATTCTATTACAAATCAGATATTATAAATAGTCTTTAAAACTTTTTTTACAAACTTTAAACCCGCAACCCTCATGCAAATCAGCAGGGTATCTTAATTTTGGAACAGGATAGCGTTTGCACATAGCCAGCCTTTTATTATAAACGCTGCATTTTCCTTCTTCTGTTACGTATTTACAGGCAAAAATAAAATTATCATCAGCATCTTTTCCTTTTATGTAAAAACGCTTGTATGAAGGAAATAAAAACTGCATTATTTCGAATTCTTTTTCTGTATAAGTATCAAAGCTGTACATATAATTGCAGCATTTGCCGCATTGCTTGCACTCACCAGTGATTTCATACTCCATTTTTTCAGGAATGAAATATGAAACAAACTCATAATATAAACTTTTTAAAATATCTAATATCATTTGAAATAATCATATTATCTGCTAGAATATTCTTGAGTTACAACAAGAAGTAGTATAAGTATAATATGACTGATTTAGAAATGCCAAAAAAATTTAAAAATCCAAAAAAGAATAACCCCTTTAAACTAATATTAATAATGATTTTAGCCTTTTTTATGGCTTCTGTAATTATATTAAAGGTCTATCTTGCATCGCTTCCACCTATTCAGAATTTAGAATCTTTCAAGCCAAATATCGTTACAAAGATTTATTCTTCTGATGATGAAATAATAAAAACTTTCACCGCATACAGGTTTGAAAAAGTTGACATAAAAGATGTTCCTGACAACTTAAAAAACGCAATCATCGCAACTGAAGACAAAAACTTCTATAGACACGATGGATACGATCTTTTCGGCTTAGCAAGATCAACTTTTGTCAATATAAAAGCAGGAAGAGTTGTTCAAGGCGCTAGTACTATAACTCAGCAACTTGCAAGAATTTTATTCTTATCAAACGAAAAAACCTTTGACAGAAAAATAAAAGAAATGATAATTTCTGCAAGGATTGAAAAAAGCATCTCAAAAGACCAAATTCTTGAAATGTACTTAAACAACGTATATCTAGGTTCTGGCTCATACGGCGTTGCAGGAGCTTCAACAATATATTTTAATAAACCTATTAAAAAATTAACCCTTGCAGAATGTGCGCTTATTGCAGGCTTACCTCAAGCGCCATCAGTATATTCACCATATAACAATTTAGAACTTGCAACTCAAAGAAGAGCTCAAGTTTTAACAAGAATGTACAAAATGCGCTACATAACAAAAGATGAGTACAAAGCGGCACTGGATGAACCTGTCACACTAAACTCAAACCCTAACATATACACTCTAAACAGAGCTCCATACTTCATAGATTATGTGATGAGAGAACTAGAATCATTGGGATTTGATGAAACAGAAATATCTCAAGGCGGTTACAAAATCGTAACTACCTTAAATTATAAAGCACAAGAAGCAGCTGAAAAAGCTATACAAAAAGATTTAGCAGCTTGGGGATTAACAAAAGATCAACAACAAGCAGCTGTTTTCTCTTTCTCACCAATATCTGGAGAAATACTGGCATACATTGGTGGTAAAAACTATGGCAAAAGCCAATATGACAGAGTTACTCAAGCGGTAAGACCTCCAGGGTCTGCGTTCAAACCTTTTGTATACGCTGCAGCTATTGAAAAAGGCTGGCAACCAACAGATTTGATAGAAGACACTCCAATAAGATTCTCAGATTGGTCTCCTAAAAACTATGGAAACAAATACAGAGGCAAAATTCCTCTATATAAAGCGGTAATGGTATCTTCTAACGTTGCTGCTGTAAGACTTATAAAAGATGCCGGAATTAGAGCGGTAATCAACATAGCAAGATCACTGGGAATAACCACCCCTATGGAATATGATTACACAATCGCCTTAGGTTCTAACGGCGTGAAACTGTATGAAATAACGATTGCATATGGCGCTTTTGCTAACGGCGGTTTCAAGGTTAAACCATATTCTATAGAAAGAGTTGAAACTTCAAGAGGAAAGATAGTATATCAAGCACCAAAAACAAGAATAACTAAGGTTCTTGACATAAATACAGCCGCAAGCTTAACAGCTATGCTTCAAGAAGTAATTAAAGGCGGTACAGGTAGAGCTGCAAATATCGGAAAACCTGCAGCAGCAAAAACAGGTACAACTGACGACTACAAAGATGCTTGGTTTATAGGCTACACTCCAGATGTGGTAACCGGCGTTTGGGTTGGTAATGATGATAACTCTAAAATGTCAAACCTTACTGGGGGTACTGTTCCAGCATTAATCTGGAAAGATATGATGAAAATCGCTACAGAAAAATACCCGGATTCTGATTTTGACTATCCAAAAATAGAATTCACACCTGCTAATTTAAGCCCTAAAGATATAACAGAATCTGATGCTGAAGAAACAACAGATCAACCAACAACAGAAGACCCAACCATGCAAGATCCTAGTTTAAATTTAGCTCCTGTTCCAACAAAAAAACAAAGCGACGGGAAGCCTACATTCTCAGAAAACTTCAGTGATATTCCTGTGCAAACTCCAAAACAACAAACAAATAATGTTTATCAACCCCCGGCGCCTCAGCCACAAGGAAGATTTTACTAAAACTAAATAAAACCTAAATCCCTAAATTTAATTTAGGGATTTTTATATTAAAAATCTTTTCTAAATCAACACCATTCAACATTGCATCAATTAAGACGCTTGGTGTGATTTGTTCTGTTTTAAAATCTTTGATTATGCCGAGAATTTTGACGTCTGAGTACTCTTCAATCAATCTTGGAGCCGTTCTTATTGCGGCATCTTGAGTATCTTCAGGGAACCTGTTAATAACAACTCCCGCAATTTTTAATCCCTGTTCTTTTGCGTTATTAATCGTAAGCAAAGTATGGTTTATAGTACCCAAATTAGGTCTTGCAACGATTAAGATAGGCAAATTGAGCTTTTTAATTAAATCTGTCGTTAAAACTCCAGGTGAAACAGGAACCAGCAAACCGCCTGAACCTTCAACAATAACCGTATCACACTTTTGATTTAATTTTATGTAATCACGTTGAATAACATCTAAATCGATTTTTACATCTTCAATTTCTGCGGCTATATAAGGAGCACAAGGTTCCTTCAAAACATAAGATGAGTGAGTAGAAACATAAGGATCAATTTTTTTAATAAACGCCATATCAGGCGATACCAAAAAACTACCTTGCGAAATAGCGCCGGTTTGAAGAGGCTTTAAAACTCCTGCCTTATAACCCAATGACTGCATTATAGCAGCCAAGCCTGCAGTTACGACTGTTTTTCCTACATCTGTGTCAGTTGCGGTTACAAATATATTCATACAAAACTTCGATTAATTCACTTCTAAATTATTGATTTGATTATACTTCAAAAAAAAGTCAAAAGTATACTAAAAACATTTATATCACCCTAACAAATGAATATTCCGGGTTGAAATCGAATAGAATATAACATAATATAGATTATTAGAATTAATATACCAAGACTATGGAAAAATGATTAAAAATAATTACAATAGAATTATGAAACGAATATTATTATGTGTGATTTGTATTTTAGGACTGATTTTTTCAGTCACAAATTCTATTGCACAAGTTAAACAAGAGAAAACTCCAATAATTCCAAAAGATACTTTCATAAAAGCAATCACTCCTGTAGAAATTTCTTCTGAATTGAGTGACATAGGGGATGAAGTTGTTTTTATAAATACATCTGATATGTACATAAACGATCTAAATGTTCTTCCAAGAGGATCAAAAATGTACGGATTCATTGAAGATATAAGAGAACATGTACAGGGCACAAATGCTTCGATAAAAATTAAAATATCAAAAATATTGATGGCAGACAAAAGAACTCTAAATGTTGATGCATATGTATTTAGCGAAAATGATAACTATCTTGGAGGAGAAATCACACCGCCGACTTATTATCACAGAATGCCTCACTATATAAACGGATGGAATCAAGGCGTACTTCAATACAGACCATCAAACATCAGAGAAATCGGTCAGCATCATATATTAAAAGCTGGTAGCGAAGTTATTATTATCCTGAACGAGGATTTGAAAATATTATAAACAGGTTGTATAATTATTTTTAGAGTTATAAATAAGCTAGAGTAAAAGAAGGAGAACAAAATGGGCAACAAAACACTTGCAAGCATACTATTAGCTGGTACATTCTTAAGCGCGAATGTTTGTATAGCAGCACCAAATTTTCAAGTTCAACCGAACACACCTCAATACACTCAACAATATGCGCCACAATATAGTCAGCAATATACACCACAAACATATGTACCGCCTCTAAAAGGTCACGTATTTATGGTTCCAGCCGGCGCAAGCTTTCCGACAGTAACTACATCTGAAATCAGCTCTGCAACTATGACTTTAGGACAAAGCGTATCAGTTGCATTAGGCAGTGATTTTTACTACAACGGGCAACTTGTTGCACCTGCAGGAAGCCAAGTAAACGGTAACATAATTCTACTTAGAAAAGGTGGATTAGCGGGTAAAAACGGCCAACTAAAAATCAGATTTACCAATATATTAACTCCATACGGACAAATGATTCCAATCTCTGGATCAGTAAGAACTGAAGACGGAAAAGGAATTTTATATGCAGCAACAGCAAAAGATACAGCAAAAGAATACACTAAAGACCTTGCTATAGGAGCAGCTGGCGGTGCATTAATGGGAACAATCATGGGGCCTCTTTCCGGCGGTAAAGTCGGCAAAGGTGCTGCATTAGGTACTGCAGTAGGTGCTGGACTTGGTTTAGGGAAATCAGTTATTGATAAAGGAGTTGACGTTGTCATTCCTGCAA
>JAEZOG010000283.1 GCA_023414155.1 Cyanobacteria bacterium OH_CFB_184
ATTCAATATTCTCAGCTAAGATTTTAGCAAAAATCGCTTTTTGAAATTCGCCTAGTTTTCTTGAGCGATAAAGGTTTTTGATATTATCACACATTGATAGTGTTGTATTAATTTCTGATGCTGTCATCGGCGCAATATCATAATAATGTTTATTAAAAGCCCTTTTTATAAGATTTTTTGAGACAATATCTTCAAATTCGCCTTTGTTAATCAATATTATTTTATCTTTTTTAAGCTTATTTTTGCGAATCAGATTGTATATTTCACTTGCATCATTATCTAAAAGTATTAATATAGGGATTTTAACAGTATTTTTTAATTTTGCATAAAGAGATGGGATTTTACTTTTGCCACCTGCTCCAAGAACATAAACCCCATGTTCATTAAACGGATATTTATATTTCTTAGAAAATTTTGGCAACAAAATTTCTTCTGTGATTCCTTCTGTAAGAACAAGTTTTGAAATAGGAAACTTTAAATTATAAATTTGACGCAATTCTACTAGTGACTGCTGGGCTTTATCAGTGTCAAATTCATCAGATAAGTTAGAATACATAACCAGCAATTCGATATTTTTTGGAAGATCTGAATACGACCTAATCACATCTATTAAAGGCAATATGTTCAATCTTGTTTTCATTAGAATTTTTGTAGATGAATCAAAATTCTTAAAAGACATAGAATCAAGAATGTTAATCACTTTATACAACTTGTCTTGTTTAAATTTAGAAAGAAAAATATTTTTTACAGACTGATTCCATATTAGTTTTGTGTATTCTGAAAGCAGCTTTGGATCAAGGTCTTCTAGCTGTCTTTTTGTGAATTTTGGAAAAATAAGATATTTTGAAAGTATGTCTCTAAACACTCTGAAATACTTTTCCGACGGATGTTTAAAACGCGTTAGTCTATCAAGACTAATTATAAAATCATCAATAGATATATCTTTGTAAGAAATTTTATTTTTATTTAATAAATTCAATATAACTCTCACTTATAGAAAAAGGTATGCTATGCATACCTTTTTCAAATAAATTTTTATAAATTAAACATTAACCAATGTTTTTTGAGCTCTTTTAGAAGCATCTTCAACTAAAGTTCTGATAACAGCTATCATCGCGATTGTTGAATCTAATTTATTAACTGAAGAACCAACGCCAACTGCTGATGCACCTGCAGCAAATGCTAATGGAGCAGTTGTTGTTGTGATTCCGCTTGCTGTCATAACAGGGATATCAACATTTCTAACTAAATCTATAGTGTTAGCGATAGAAACTTGAGCTGTTTCTAACAAGCCACGAGCTCCACTATTAGAAGTTGAAACTGTAGCTGAACCTTCTGTTTGGATTAAATCAATATTTAATTCTTCAAGTTCATTTGCAAGTTTAATTTGTTCATTAATATCAATATGACCAGGAACTGTAACTGAAATAAAAGTTTGTTTACCTTTTAATAAAGCTTGAGTTTCTTTTACTATTGAAAGAACTTTTTCTGCAGTAATTCTAGTACCGTTTTTATAAAGTACATCATAATTACCAACTTCAATAGCATCTGCACCTAATTCAACGGCATTAGCCAATTCGATTGGTTCAATAGATGAAACAAAAATTGGTAAAGTTGAGATTTCTTTAGTAATTCTAATAATATCTTCACTATAAGCTACGTCAACTGCGCTTGCGTTAGCTTGTTCAGCAGCACATACAACTTGTTTGATGTTTTCTATATTAAAGTTATCGATACCTGCAATAACTTTTACTGCTCTTTTTTCGTTTAAATGTTGTTTAAATGTTTCTATTCTGCTCATTAATACCTCCAATGAACGTTCTAATAATAACGATTATTTTATTTATAGATGAATTATATCATAAGGATAAAAATTTTTATAAAAAAAATCCAATGAAATTCATTGGATTTTTGTATATTTTTCGTTTATTTTTTGTCGACTATTTTTGTTGTGGTCCATCTGTGATCTACATCTGCTTTCTTTTCATTTGCAGTTAATGAGGTTTTCCAATAATTTGCCAATAACGTACCAACAGCACCTACCATTGCAAGTGATTTAACCGGTAGTTTAGCAGCTTTCTTAAAGTGCTTATATGCAGAACCAGATGCATATATTACAGAACCTACTATTGCGCCTTGGAACACTCCTTTAAAAGTGCCTTTAGCATATTCACCGATAGTTATACCTAATTTTTTAGTAGCTCTGACAAAATCTTTGATTGACTTAATAGGACCTTTTTTCTCTGATTTAGTTTCAGCAGCCGCAATCGGGTCAAACTTGTCTGGTTTTGGTGAATCGACCAAAACTGAATTTGCAGAAATTTCTGCAGGTTTAGTTGGATCAAATCCAAGATTGTTAATAGGTGGTGGAGTAACAGCTCCTTGTGCTGGATTAAAATTTACAGTCATATTGAAACCTTTACCCTTTTACTACTTACTAGCTTTAAAACAAAAAGTCTAAAAAATTGCTAAATATTAAACCAAATGTAATAAATCTTAAATTAAATTTTTCATATCTATTATAGCATTTTTTAGGCCATTGAAAAGAGCTCTTGAGATAATACTGTGACCTATATTTAGTTCTACTAATCCTGAAATCTCATGCATTCTGTGGACATTTTCATAATTTAGACCATGACCTGCATTAACTTTTATACCGAGTTTTTGGGCATGTTCAGCTGCGGTTTTTAGTTTTTGAAATTCGTCTTCTTCATTATCTGTTCCAAATGCTTCAGAATACGCTCCTGTGTGCAATTCTATGTATGGAGCTCCTGTTTTATGAGCAGCTTCAACTTGCTCAATTGAAGGATCGATAAACAAGCTCACTTGGATACCTGCTTCATTTAATGGTTTAACAAATCCTGTAATTTTTTCCAATTGACCTTTAACGTCCAAACCGCCTTCAGTAGTCAGTTCTTGTCTTTTTTCAGGGACTATACAACAAAACTGAGGCATAACATCTAACGCTATTTTTTGCATTTCTGCTGTAACTGCCATCTCAAGGTTTAAAGAGCACTTAATATGTTTTTTTATAGAATAAACGTCATGATCTTTTATGTGCCTTCTATCTTCTCTTAAGTGAACAGTAACTCCATGCGCACCAACTTCTTCACAGATCAAAGCAGCTTGAAGCACATTAGGCTCAACTCCTCCTCTTGCATTTCTAAGTGTAGCAACGTGGTCAATATTCACTCCTAATAACATTTTTATCTCCTTGAGGGTAGTTAAATTTCATCTAAACGTATTATAT
>JAEZOG010000289.1 GCA_023414155.1 Cyanobacteria bacterium OH_CFB_184
TTGAGTCAGGGTTTAACCTCAAAAGATAAAGAGATTTTTGATTTAATCATAAATAAACCATATTTAAAAATTGCTTCTAAAAGCGATTTGGTAAATCAAAGGCCAGATGATTGTCTTTGTATTTCAAACACTACAGGTCAAAATATAGAAGTGCTTAAAAAAGAAATTAAAAATTTAGTAATTCAAAATAATGATTTAGAATCTGAATTTGTTACAAACCAAAGACAACAAGAATGTTTGGAAAAATCTAAAAAAGCCTTAAAACAAGCACTTTTTGGGGTTGAAAATAACGAAATTCAAGATCTAATTTCAATAGATATAAAAACAGCGCTTTTATATTTGAGCGAGGTCAGTGGTGAAGTTATAACCGATGAAGTTTTGAACAATATTTTTGACAATTTTTGTATAGGTAAGTAATATAGTTGTTCCCAAAAAATCAATTAACTCTTATAATAAAAAAATGGGCAGAATAAAATATTCAAACTTTGAATCTATACAGGAAATAATTGGGCACTTTGACTTTAGCCACGATGAAAACCTAGAGTCTAAGAAACAACAGTTTTTTGATGATTGGGAAAAAACAGTCGGACAAAAAATATCAAAGATGACAAAACCTGTTGATATAAGCCAAAAAGGATTATTGACTGTTTCTTGTGCAAATTCTTTTGTTGCAAACGAGCTTCATTTGTCTAAAGGTCCTTTTTTGGAGTTAATTCAAGAAAAAGCAAAAGAACTACAAATAGATATCACAGATATTCGTTTTGATTATAAAAATTGGAAGAAAAAATAATAAAATGAGACTAGATAAATTTTTAAAAGTATCAAGATTAATAAAAAGAAGAACTGTAGCAAATGAGGTTTCAGAGCAAGGAAGAATTTATGTTAACGGAAACGTTGCAAAACCTTCTAAGCAGTTAAAAGTTGGCGATGAAATTAAAATTGCTCAAGCAACAAAAGATATAATAGTAAAAATAGTAAAAATACCAGCTGGAAACGTTTCCATTCAGGAGGCTCCAACTTTATATGAAGAAATTTTATAGCAAAGGGGAAATATACTTTTGAAAAAATTAATTTTGTTAACAACAGAAGAGCAAATATTTGAAATTGAAAAGTTGGCAAAAGAAATATATCTTGAATATTATTCAAAGATATTGCCTGTAGAATTTGTTAAATATTGGGTAGAAGTTTATCAAAATAAAAAAAATATAAAAAAAAGCTTAGAAAATGGTGAAATATATTATTTTATATACGAAGAGGAAGAAGTAGCCGGTTATCTTTCGTATGTTATTGATAAAGTTAATTCCACACTCTTTATTTCTAAATTTTACTTAAAAGAAAAATTTAGAGGAAAAAAGTTGGGTAGTTTTGCTTTTGATGAAATTATGAAAGTTGCTAAACAAGAAGGTGTTACTAAAATATGGTTGAAAACCCTTCGAGCAAATCCATCTGTTGAGGTTTATAAAAAACTAGGGTTTACAATCGAAAAAAGAGTAGAAACAGACATCGGCGGAAATCATATCTTAGAGGACTATGTGTTGTCCAAGAACTTAAAATAAAAAGAGACTCTATACAGATGTATTTTGTTGCCTGCGGGTCTCGCAGGTGGGTGAGCGCCTTAACTTATCCGTTTCCTGCAACTAAGGCGGGTATACTTCAAAGTTATTTGAGTCAACTCTCCCAATTTTAAAAATTGAAGGAACAAAATAGAATCCATATAGAGTTAATTCCATTATGACATATCTTGTTCTTTTTTTCATTAGTTTTGTGTCTAATATTGAAAAAATCTGTCAAAATCTACATCATCAAAACTGCAAAGAAGTTTAAAAACATCATCGTCTTCATCCATTCTTTGAAAGTTGTATTCGTCGAATTTCCAATACTTGGGGTTTATGCCGGAAACTCTTACTATGTTTTTTTCTAATAATATTTTTAGCTTCTTTTTAACGATCTCTGACGAAATATTAAGGGCCTTTGCAAGTTCAACAGCAGAAATACCCTCTGTGTGAGAGCATTTTTCAGGAGTTAGAAACATAAGTTCTAATCCTATTTTTTTAAGATCTGCATCTTCTAGTTCTGTTTCATAAGCGGACATAATTCCATTTAGGCCTTTAAATATCTATTTCAGTACGAGTCTTTATTTGTTATATCGTATAAAAATATAATATCTTGAATGTAAAAATAAAAAAATCCCTTATCTTTTGTATAATAAGGGATTTAATTTTTATATTTTTAGTTATATAGAATTAATATCTTTACTTTTTCCAGAAAACTCATTCAGTTGTTTAACCGCGGTTTTAGGAGAGTTTATGGTTGCGTTGCCGCCGATGCAGCCTCCTTCACAGCACATAACTTCAACGATATTTCCACATTCACATTTTTTGTTTTTAACCATTTTTTTCAATTCTTTTATTGATTCTTTGTTTAATCCATTTATGTAACATGGTTTTATTGATTCATCGTCGTTGCTTGCTTTTTTTACTGCCTCTGAAACACCGCCAGATACGCCAAAATTTCTACCTTGTTTTGAGCTTTCTCTGTCAAAAGGAGTCTCTTCACAGTTTACAACATCGATTTTTCTTCCAACTAAAAGAGCACCGAGTTCTTCGTAGTTCATAACAAAATCAATATTTTCATTATCCATTCCTTCTCTTCTTTTTGCAACGCAAGGGCTTACAAAAACAGTTATTGCATCAGGATTTTCTTTTTTTGCAATTTCTGCTGTGTAATAAAGAGGGGTTTGGGTTTCTGAAACAAAAGGCTCGATCTCAGGAAGGTGTTTTTTTATAAATTCATTGTATCCTGCGCAGCAAGATGTTGTCATGAATTCATCGCCTTTTTCCATTCTTTCTTTGAAGTCTTTTGCTTCATGTTTAGCTGTGATATCTGCGCCGTGAGCAACTTCATATACTTTTGAAAAGCCTGCTTTAAGTATTGCAGTGTGAAGCTGAAGAGCGGTTCCGGGCAGTTGACCAATTATTGATGGAGCTATCATTCCTATAACTTTTTTGCCTGCTTTGATATTTTTCATAATATCAATAATTTGGCTTTTTTCGTGGACTGCACCAAACGGGCAAGCTGAAACGCATTTTCCACAGCTGATACATTTATCAAAGTCGATTCTTGCTAAGCCGTGTTCGTTTTTTGCAATCGCATCAACCGGACAAGAGTCTTCACAAGGAACTTTAACTTTTACAATTGCATTGTACGGGCATACGTTTATGCACATTTTGCAGTTTTTACATTTTGTTCCATCAATTATAGATTTATTGTTAACGATATTGATTGCACCAAATTTGCAGGTGTTTATACAGGGTCTTGCGACGCAGCCCTGGCATAAATCCGTTACAAAAATTCTACTCGGAACGCAGCCTTTGCAAGCCGCTTCAAGAACTGTTAAAGGGTTTTCTTCGATTTTTGCTCTTTTTAATGCTTGTTGAGCATATTCAGAAAGTAGTGTTTTTTCATCATCATTTTCTATTGCAAAACCAAGTCCTGCAATTGTTCTATCTTTTAGAATGGCTCTTTCTTTATAAACACAGCATCTATAAGGAACATCGCATCCTTTTGGCCTCATATCATAGGGTATCATTCTTGCTTCTTTTTCAAAATCTCCTGAGAAAAAAGCTCTGACGATTCTTATTAAAATTTCTTTTTTTAAGTGTCCTGCTTGACTATATGTGTTCATTATTAATTTTTCTCTCTATTGCACTCAATACTTTTTCAACAGTAGCTTCTACAATTACGTCATCGTTTACTTTTACATAAGGAGCTCTTGAATATTCCCAATCAATTGAGCATAAACCAAGGCATGGGTGACCAGAAACACTTACTTCATCGCCGTATTTTTGAGGTACTGTTTCAATTAATTCTTGAAGGTGTGCCGCCCCCATTACAAAGCAGGTTGTTCCTAAACAAACTTTAACATCGATCTTTTTCATAATTTCTCCTTACATATATTGTATCGCAATTTTTTTAAAAAACTTATCTTGTAGAATAACAGCCATTTTTTTAATGATGTTTTTTCTAATTTCAATTTCTATTGGTAAATTGGGGTCATAATGTGCCTGATTGATTTTCGCGCCGACCATAAAGTCAATACAGTCGCTGTCAATTAGAAAATTAGCAAGTTCTCCGGCTGGGTCTTCAGGAAATTTATAAGAGAAGCTCTCTAAGTATTCTAATGTTTTGGTTAAAGTTAAAATCCCTTCAGTAACAAGGTTCACACCATCCATAAAAGAACATCCCGGAAGGTTTCCTGTTATATTTGCAAGATCGCTTTTTATTGGAATGTTTAACTCTCTAGACAGAAGGTTTGCGGTAGTTCCTCCACAGATTGCTTTTTTGCCGTTATAAGCATTGAAAATTTTTGCATATTCATTGTCTTTTTCGCTGTGGTATGGAGGACCCGTGAAAACAAGCGATTTTCTCGGTTCTCTGCAAAATATTACACAAGCTGAAATATCGTCTTTGGCGTTTCTGTCGGTTTCTATGTTTTGTGACTGCAAAACAATGTGTTTTGATAGTTTTGTGCTTGAAATTTCAGGCTCTTTTTCTAATTTGTCCAGAATGATGTTTATTAAACCTTCTCTTCTGAGACCAAGTTTTAGTCTTGCACCACCCAGTCCTGCTTGAGTTACCCCGTCAGAACAAAAAACAAGCCTGTCTCCTTGTTCTAGTTTTATGTTGTAAAGGTGCATTCTTCTGTTAGAAAATGTTTTAGAGGTAATTATTTTGTAATCAGGTTCTAATATTTTGTTATCTCTTATCCATATAAACTGAGGGTTTCCTTCTTCAACAATTTTCGCATCGCCGTCATCGTTGCAGTCTAAAGCCGAAAAAGTAGAATAGCTTATTTTTCTTACCTGACAAACAGGAAGAGAGTTCATTATTGTTTCGCAGGCTTTTTTTATGTTGCTTCCTGCTTCCATAAATTTTAAAAGCATGGTTGCTGTCATGCAAGCTAGAATGTTTGCTTTTATTCCGCTTCCAAGTCCATCTGACAATACGGCAATAAGACGTCCTTCGTCAGGATATCTTTTTGATAAAAAATGGTCGCCGTATGTGTTTTGATTGTACTTTTTTTCTTGAGCACAATCGATGTCTATGAACATTATCCATCATCCTCTTTGTTATCATAGTCGTTTGCTATAGAGCTTAATAAAAGTTCTGTTTCGACCATGTGTTCACCGAGCAGTTTTGCTATGTCTTGAACTATAACTATGTTTTTAGTTATTACTTCTTGTGCTTTTTGAGATATTTTTTCTCTATTCATTTCTGTTTGAGTTACGTCGGTGATTATTGCCCCAACAATTGCGTTTTTTTCAATAGTAAAAGCCGTAATATCATATAGACGGTTTTTGATAGGGAAACGTTCCTTGTGAATGTCTTTTCCTGTTTTTAGAGCAAGTTTAAATATATCTGAAAAATCGACAATTCTATCTATTGCCGCTCCAACAAGACCATCTTGTCTTGAGGCGAAAATGTCATACATTTCCTCGCAAAACATTTTTAAAAAGGCATTGTTTGCTTCAACTACTCTTAAATCC
>JAEZOG010000156.1 GCA_023414155.1 Cyanobacteria bacterium OH_CFB_184
ACCAGCTAGATCAGCCTCAAAAAACACCTGATTGCCGTCAGAAATTATATTTGGCTCTTTATTAGATAAATTTCCGCCGTATCCTCTTGATATAATTACTGTTTTTTTCTTTTGGCAAGAAAAATAATTAGCGATTTCTGCCACTATCGGCGTTTTACCCACACCGCCTGTTGTTACATTGCCTACTGAGATTGTAAAAGCACCTGTTTTGTTTATTTTCAATATCTTTTTGTCGTATAGAAAATTTCTAAAAGCAACCGCTGCTCTATAAAATACAGAACAAAATAGCAGGATCTTTAGAACCGATGTTCCTAAAAATCCTGTTACTTGATTATAATGTAGTTTTGAAATAAATAGCTTCATATATTTTTTTAGAATAATAATCTAAACAATAAGAACCTTTTGTTCAGTTTTTCAGAGAATCTTCTTGCGTTATCAGACGTCTTATAAACATCTTTAAGTGCGCATCTTATTTTCTCCTTGTCTCCTGCAGTTGCATAGTTGACTGTATCAAGGGTGACAGACAATTTATCAAGTGCAGTGTTTAATTTTACAACTGAGTTAGCAATCTCTGCCTTCAGTTTTGCGTCTTTTGTCATATCATTAACAAAGCTTGAGAGTTCTGCAACGTTCTTGGATGTTACATTCAAATTCTCGATTGTAGCTTTTGTTGTAGGATCTTCTATAACTTTATTCAAGTTGTTAGAAAGTCTGTTTATAGATTTAGTAGTATCAGAAATATTAGCAACCAACTGCTTATCACCGATAATTTTGTTTGCATTATCAGCCAGTACGGTAAGCTCATCAGCTAATTTATTAGCATTGTCTGACACCAACAGAATTTCTTCTTTTGAAGTTTCTATTAATATTTGAGCTTTTTCTAATGTTGTATTAGCGCTTACAGTAAGTGCATTCATATTTTTAGCACTTTCTTTTAAATCAGCAATAACATCGTCAGATAACAGCAACGCCAATCTTTCATTTGTCTGAGCTAATGAATCAGCTGCTCTATATTGAAGCTCCATAAAATCTGAAAGCCTCATAGGTTCAACAACCGTATAGATTGAATCTGTTTGAGGATATGGGATTTCAGTTCCATTTACAGGAGTTAATTTCAATTTTTCATCTGTTCCATCAAGAACAATTTTTCCATTAACAGCCTCTGGCAATATAAGCCCCGGAAGGTTAATCACATAACCGATTTTGTATACAAGTTTAGTTTTTATATTTTGTTTAATTGTAAGTGGAAGCGTATCTCTATCAATGATTTCGATTTTCTTAATCACACCTACATCATACTTTTTCTTGCTTAATGTCATCTGAACCTTATCATCAACGTGCAATACCAAAGATTGTTTATCTACAGGAATATAAATATCATTTATTTGAGGAGGAGTAATCTCCAGAAACTGCTCACCGATAAGCCCTGATTGTTGGATTGAAATCACTGAAGCAGTAGGTATTTTTATCCCAGGCTCAGTTATAACAAATTTTACAATAACACCGCTGTTTGACCCATCAATTTTAGGGATAAGTTCTTCAACCTGACCGATTCTTACACCCATCATTTGAACACCTGAACCCGCTCTCATACCATTGATATCCTTGAACATAACAGAGAGTCTTTCCCCTCCTGACAATGCTCTGCCTTTTACCCACAACACAGTGAATACAAGTATTATGATAGCAACTAGCGTTAATATTCCTACTTTAAACGATGATGAAAATCTCATTGTAAATCCTTTTCTTTGTTTATATTACAACAAATTTTTAAAAACTTGTAGTTGTAACTTTCATTGGTCCTTCTATTTCTGCAGATACGAACTGCTTTGTATATGGGTTTGTCTGAGCAAGCATTTCTTGTGGAGTGCCTTCAAACACTATTTTTCCGTCATAGATCATAATAACTCTGTCAGCACAGCGTGTAATCGTGGACATTTGGTGAGTTACAATAATCGAAGTAGCTTTTGTTTCTGCTCTTAATCTCAAAATATAATCTTCAATTATAGTTGAAGCGACTGGATCAAGACCTGCAGTAGGTTCATCATACAGAATGATTGTCGGCTCAGTAACGATTGCACGAGCGAAGCTGACTCTCTTTTGCATACCACCTGAAAGTTCGTGAGGATATTTATCTTCAATTCCTTCTAAACCTACAGTTTTTAGGTTTTTTGTAACTATTTCTTTTACTTGTTTAGGGGTATATTTTCCTCTAAATTCTTTTCTTTCTTGAAGAGCAAATGAAATATTATCATATACATTCAACGAATCAAAAAGTGCAGAGTACTGAAAAACCATTGCAATATCACCTTTACCGGTCGTAATGGTTCCAGAATCTTGCTTGATTAATCCGCATATCAATTTTAAAATGGTACTTTTACCTGATCCGCTGAATCCTACTATCGCCAAGATTTCCCCGGTATCAACCTCAAAGGAAATGTCATCAAGGACTTTCCTATCATCAAATGTTTTTGTTAAATGTTCTATTTTTATACTCATTTTGACCTTCTTAAAAATAAAATAACAGTGCGAATATGTAATCAATGATAACAATAGCCACAAATGACCATACAACTGCTTTTGTAGTGGCTATCCCGACCCCTTTGGCACCGCCTTTTGCA
>JAEZOG010000021.1 GCA_023414155.1 Cyanobacteria bacterium OH_CFB_184
TTGTGTAGTATTTGATTCGGTTTTTTCTGCAGAACCGATTTTTCAAGCGATGTTGAAAGATGACTTGTTTTCTCCTTTTATAATCGTTGCACCTGATGTTTCAAGAGGAGCTGAACACCGAGATAACCAGTTGATACAAACATACATGGCATTAGCTATAAAATACGGCGAGGATAAGATTAAATTAGGATATGATAAAAGCTTGGATAAATTCAATGACTTTTCAAGTGAATGCGATTTGATTTATTTGGCCAATCCTTATGATGAAATGACTCACAAGTATTTTAGTGTAAAATACCTTTGTACAAAAAAACTGTTGTTGTTTCATACAAACTATGACGGCTTTAAGCTTGTTAAATATGCTAGAACAATAATAAATAAAATAGAGTACAGTTTGTTTTGGAAGATATTTCTTGAAACTGATCTTAATAAAAAAGATTTTGAAGAATACCAATTGGTGAAAGCGAAAAATGCTACAGTAAGTGGCTTTCCGAAGATGGATGAAATGGCGCTTTATTCGAAAATAACAAATCACAGGAAAAAAATCATAATTGCCCCTCATCATACTGTAACTGATACTAAAAAAGGCTTAGAAATATCAAATTTCCTCAAATATTGCGACTTTATTTTGGAGTTGCCAAATATCTTTACTGAGGTTGATTTTGTATTCAGACCTCATCCATTATTGTTCGTTACATTAAAGTCAGATAAGTTTTGGGGTGAAGAAAAAGTCAGCTCATACATTGAAAAGCTTGAATCATTTCCAAATTGTAAATATTGTAGTGGCGGTGATTACATAAAAACGTTTGTGGATTCAGATGCTCTAATTCATGATTGTGCCTCTTACAGCGCAGAGTACCTTTATACAGGGAATCCTGTGTGCTACATTCATAAAGAAGACAACAGAACCAGGAAACAATTTACAGAATTAGGTAACAAGTGCTTGGATGTTCATTATAGTGCATATTCAAGAGACGACATTTTGAATTTTATACAAAAAGTAGTAATTGAAGGCCAAGACATTCAAAAAGAAACAAGAAAAAATTTTGCTGATAATGTATTGAAAGTTAATTATCCTAACGCTTCTAGTTACATAATCGAATATATAAAAAAACAGATAACTACAGGAAAATAATATGAAAAAAATTATAACTACAACCGGGTTCGGACATAGTGGCAGTGGTACTTTGATAGACTTTTTTTCAGAGTTCGATAATTCTACTGTCTTGGGGTATCACGATGTTGATGGCAGTAAATTTAAAGCTTCTGAGGTTTCTGAAGCGATGGAAGTTGATTTTATAAGAAGAGCAAACGGTGTATTCGATTTAGAGCGAATATGTTCTATACGGGAAGTTTCTTGTAGAGATGTTGCTGTAAAATCTTTTATCACATTAATGGAGTATTTCTATTCATCAAAATCACCTTTTTACGATGATGAATTTTTAAAAATTACAGAAGAATTTATTGAAGAATTAGTTGAATTTAAAATCACATCAAGAGCTGGTTTTGTTGGGCATTGGCATCTTGAATTTGAAGATGAATCTGAAACATACCCTTCTAATTTGCATCAGCCTTTTATACATTATGTAAAGCATGATAGAAAACTATACAACAGATATTTTTTGAAGGATTTAACTGTCCAAGAATATAGAAATCTTGCAAAAAAATATATCCATAAGGCACTGAGTCGAATAAATTCAAAAGAGTTTTTAGTGCTTGATAATTTCATCGCAGATTCGTGCAATGATTTTGATAAAAAGAAGGATTATTTAGGAGAATTTAAAAACATATGTGTTTATAGAGATCCTCGAGATGTTTATGCAACGGGAGATTTGTTCCAGGTCGCATGGATTCCGAGAAATCCTGAGGTGTTTGTAAAATGGTACAATTATTATGTCCCAAGCTTTGTAGCTGTAGATCATCCTAATAATTTAACAATAAGATTTGAAGATTTTATTAATTCTTACGACGCAACAAAAGACAAAATAGTTGATTTTGTTGCTATTTCGAAGGAAAATCATATAAGAGAAAGACAATATTTCGATCCTGATTTTTCTCGAAAAAATGTCGGTATATATAAACAGTTACCAAATCAAGAGGGTATTAAGTATATCGAAGATAAGCTGTCAGAATATTGCTATCAAGGAGAATATGATGAAAAAAATATACATAGGGATGAGTGCAGATTTACTTCATCCGGGGCATCTTAATATTATCGAAGAAGCTAGAAAAATCGGTGGAGAAATTATCATCGGACTTCTTACTGATAAAGCAATAGCCAGCTATAAAAGATTGCCTTATATGACATATGAACAAAGGAAAATTGTAGTAGAAAACGTAAAAGGTGTTTCTCAAGTTATTCCTCAAGAGACGCTTGATTATGTTCCTAACTTACTTAAAATCAAGCCTGATTATGTTCTTCACGGAGATGATTGGAAAACAGGTATCCAGGCTCAAACAAGACAAAGAATAATCGATGTTATGTCTGAGTGGGGCGGCAGAGTTATCGACATTCCTTACACAGAAGGAATATCTTCAACCCAGCTCAATAAAGTTTTAAAAGAGATCGGTGTTACTCCAGAAGCCAGATGTCAAAGATTAAGAAGATTGTTAGCCAGCAAAGACATAGTGACTATTTGTGAAGCGCACAATGGCTTAAGCGGGTTAATTGTTGAGAATACTAGCATCGATGCTTGCGGAAAGAAAGCTGAATTCGATGGGATTTGGATTTCTTCATTGACACAATCTGCAGCTAAAGCCAAGCCTGATATAGGTTATCTTGATACAACTACAAGAATGGGAACTTTAAATGATATTCTTGAAGTTACAACAAAACCCATAATATATGATGGTGATAACGGCGGTCCAACTGAACATTTTGTTTTTACGGTTAAAACTCTTGAAAGACTCGGCGTATCAGCAATTATTATTGAAGATAAAATAGGTTTGAAGAAGAATTCCTTGTTTGGCACGGAAGTGGAACAGCAACAAGATACTCCAGAGGATTTCGCTTTAAAAATTCAAGCGGGTAAACAAGCTCAAGTTACAGATAATTTCATGATTATTGCAAGGATTGAGAGTTTGATCCTTGAACAGGGTATGGAAG
>JAEZOG010000127.1 GCA_023414155.1 Cyanobacteria bacterium OH_CFB_184
TTTTCCATAGAAACATCCATATTGACTCTAGCTTCTCTAGATGGAACTATAGCTGTAGTCTTAGAACCGATATCTACGATCACGCCTTCTGAATCGTAGGAACATACTATTCCTTTTACCAGGTCACCCTTTTGAAAGCTGTAATCATACTTTTGTAGCAATGACTCAAACTCAACGTCTGTCATTTTTTCTTCTGTGTTCATTTGATGTTCTCCAAAAAACTATCCGATTAGTCTAATCCATTATAACAAAATTAGTAATTTATGGATAATTATTTCATTACAAAACTTCACATATGTTAATAATGCGCTCCAAAACTACTGAAGCGCACTATTTTTTTTAAAAAACATAAGCGGTAAAAAGGGCTGCACCCAACTCATTGCTCTTAAGCTTTTTAAGAGCTCTTGATTCGGTTTGTCTGATACATTCTTTTGTAACGCCATAAAACTTACCGATTTCTTCTAACGTTTGCTTTGTACATTCGCCTAGACCAAAACGAAGCTTCAACACCTGCTGTTCTCTTTCTTTTAAGCAGTTTAAAAGTTCAAAAATATCTTTCTGCAGAGCTTCATATTCAACTATGTTTTGGACGTTTGTCTTTTTATCTTCGATTATATCGCCCAGACACATATCACCTTCCCCGTTTAAATCAACATCAGCATCTAAAGAAAATGTTTTCGAATAAGCATTTAAGTAAGTATCGATTTTTTCTGCTGAAATATTCATTTTCTTTGCAACTTCTTCTATTTTTACAGAAGTGCTGTTTTTTTGTTCCATTTCAGCTTTGATTTTGGAAAATTTAGAAAGCGTTTCCTGAATATAAACAGGAACTTTCATGCTATGTGATTGCTCAGAGATTGCTTTAAAAATCGCCTGCTTAATCCACCAAGAAGCATAAGTAGAAAATCTGTAACCTAACTTATAATTGAATTTTTCGCTTGCGACCATCAGCCCCAAGTTCCCTTCCTGAATTAAATCTATCATCGGTAAGTTGCTAACATGGACCACTTTTTTAGCAATAGTAACGACCAGCTTCAAATTAGACTGAATTAATTTTTGTTTTGCTTCTGCACAGCCTTCTTTAGCTTTTTTAGAAATCTGTAATTCTTCTTCAGCTGATAGTTGTTTGTAAATAGAAATTTCTTTCAAGTAAAACTTCAAGCTATCGTCAGCAACCGGAGGAATAGTAACATTCTTTGACGGATTTGTTTTAACAGCAACTTTACCCATAATAAGTCTCCTATATTTACACTTCACACAAGTTTTCACAACACATTTGGCCGATCTTTTGCAACCCACAGCAAAGACCGCCAGTAAATTCACAGAACATCCTAACCAGATTGAATACACCAAGGCAAATTAAGCCCATTGATATTCACAAAAGGTTTTAAAATAATTATTGGACAAAAACAAACAAACGGATATACGATTTATATATTATCAATATATCATTTGATATATACTTTTGCAAGTGTTTTGTAAAGTTATATTAAATTAGAATTCATTTTCCAATGATTTATGTAATATTTGTTAACATTTTTGCTAACTGCAATAATCGTTAAGTTAGTTATAGTTCTTGATTTTCAGGCAAATTTGATGGTAATATTTTTTAGGGAGCAGAGATGTTAATTGAAGGGACTATAAAATCTAATAAAACTCAACTGCTCACGCAAGAATATGCGAAGCTTATTGAAAGTGGAGTCAGCGCTGATAAAATTCTTGTAATGTGCTTAAATGCGTACAAAAAACAAGAATTTATTGAAAAAATAAAAAATACAACAACTATAGAAGCCCTTGAACAGTTTAAGATATACACCTTTTACGGCTTGGTATACAACTCTTTTATCGACAACTGGCCAACAATCGAAAATCAAATAAACTTTGGCAACCCGAGAATAATACCAAACTTATGCGGGCTTGAAGTTTCACAATATATTCTTAAAAAAAGTTTTATAAAAAATGTATTTAAAGACTACGGGTCTAAAATAAACCTTCTGCACCAACTGTTCAGGCGTTATTCTTTGATCGTTCAAAATTGCCTTACAGATAAAGACGTAGAACACCGAGCAGGTATCTTAAAAGAAACATTTAAAGAAGATTCAAAAAAAACAATAGATGCATACAAAGTCTCCACGCTTGAACATAGAAGCTTTGACTACCTGAGACAACTTTCAGTATTTCCTACAATTTACAAAAAAACTGACTACTTTAAAGATATCAAATACTTATTTGTGGATGATGCCGATGAGATAACATATATCGCATTTGATTTTATTAAAACAATTGCGCCTCAACTAGAAGAAGCTTTTATCGCGTACGACCCAAAAGGAGCCTCAAGATGCGGATTTCTTAGTGCTTATAAAACAGGAGTTTACAAGTTTGAAAAACTCTTCAATCAAACACCAAAAATCCTGACTAATGAAGATGAAGTCACTAGTGAAATTGATACCATTTTTGAAGATATTATAAACGGGAAAAAAGCCAAATCAAAAACTATAAAGCACATAGAATCTCAAAAAAGACTCGATATGATAGATTCAGTGACTAAAAAAGTTGATGAACTAATAAAAAAGGGTGCAAGTCTTTCTGATATTACAATAGTAACACCGACAATAGATAGCCTTTTGAGATTTTCACTGAATGAAGTTTTATCTTCTAATCGCATTAATTATCAATTTCTCAGCGGCAGCGAAAAATTATCCGAAAACAAAATGATAAGGGCCTGCATTTCTCTTTTAAAACTGGCAAATCCAACGTGGAAACTTGATGTCGACCCGATAGAAATCAGAGGAGTTTTTACAGATATATTGTCTATTCCAGTAAAATATTGCCTAAAAATAATTGAAGAATACAAATCGAAAGGAAAACTTACCCCTTTTGATTTTAATAACGAAGATTACAACAAAAAGTATTCAAATTTAACAAATACAATAGAAGACATAAAACAAAACGATTATTCTATCTCTAAGGAACTATTTATAATATATGAAAAATTGCTCTCTTCTATTGTATCTATTGAAGACTTAAAAAAATTAAACTTTCTTATAAAAGAATCACAAGACTTTGAGAGTGCTTTTGGAACTCAAGATCAAGATTACAAAAAAGATTTCATAATACAAATCGAAAACAGTGTAATAAGCGAAAACCCTTCTAAATCAGTAGAAATAGATAAAGACGCCATATTAATATCTACGCCTCAAAAACTTATAGATTTTGAAATAAAAAGCAAATATCAATTTTGGCTGGATATATCAAGTAACGAATGGCTAAAGCAAGACATAGGACCATTGTATAACGCCTGGGTATTCCATGCAGGCTGGGAAAAAGACAGCTTCACATATGAAGATAACTTAAAGCTTTCACTTGAAAAAACGGCCAGAATAATAAGAAAACTTATGTTGTGCGCAGAAGAAAAAATATATGCTTATTCAAGCTTGTATGACAGTCTTGGAA
>JAEZOG010000171.1 GCA_023414155.1 Cyanobacteria bacterium OH_CFB_184
ACAGAGAGATGATGACTCGGTTTGAAAAAGTGAAATCAGTTTCTGACGGAATCGTAAAAAGGTGCGTTCGTGATTTATCATTTAAAAATGATAATTTATGTGTGATAAATCTTTCAAATTTTACTTATTCAGGTTTGGTAAAAATAAGAACAGACAAGGAACTGCCTGCAGAGCTAAACGCTGTTTCTATTAAAAAAGAAAACGGCTTTACTGATGAAAAATATTACAATATTGATCAAATCCCAATCACAGAAGATATTACTTTAATTCAAGAATACCTTCTTGATGTGACAAATATTCCTGCTTTTTCTATCCAAAATATTGATAAATCCAATATTTGTAAAAAATGTCACTTATCAACAAGCAAAAACTCTATAGAAAATCAAAATATTAAATTTGAGGTTAAAAACGATTCTGTAATCTTAACAAACAAGCACTCAGGCGAGGCTTATGAGGATTTTATAAATATCTCAGATAGAGCAGACGTGGGTGATAGCTATACCTTTGGGGCTTTAAAAGGTGATAAAAAAATAAAAGCCGAGCTTATAAACCACAAGCTAATTGAATCTTCAGCATTAAGAGCAGTTTATGAACTGGTGTATTCAATAGATATTCCTAAAAACTCAACTCAAGATGGCAGATCTGCTGATAAATATTCTCATAAGCTATCTGTTAAAGTAATTCTTGCAAATCAAGCTGAGTATATAGAATTTGAAGTTGATTGGATAAATAAATCTAAAAATCATATTCTGCAAGTGGATTTTAATCTAAAAAATCCTGTTGATACAACTTTTAACGAAGATTCTCTTGGAATAATTGAAAGAAGTTTTGACCCTGACTTTGATATTTATAAAAAAATTCCTGCTCCAAGAGGAATAGAGATAAAACCAAATACATCTTGCTTACAGCGTTTTGTATGGGCTCAGGGAGTAGGCTTTATTACTGAAGGATTAAATGAGTATGAAGTATTCAAAAATAACTTGAGTCTAACTATTTTAAGAGCTACAGGTATTATTTCTAATCCTAAAAACCCAACAAGAGGAACTCCTGCAGGACCTCCACTTGAAACTCCTGAGCTTCAGTGTCTTGGCGAGAATAAAGCGAGATTTGCAGTTGCATTCAAAAATGAAGCAAAAGCGATGTACCCATTGGCAGAAGAATTCTATAACAGTACAGTGGTTCTTTTTGCTGATAAAACCAACTCAGAACTATTAAATATCGAGAACAAAAAAATACTTTTATACGCAATAAATTTAAGATGTGAAGATCTTTTGGTAAGGTTGTATAATTCATCAGAAAAAAATCAAAAAACAACTTTAATCTGTGCGGTTGATTACAAAAAAATATATGAAGTTTCTCCTTGTGGAGAAATAAAAAAGGAACTTACTTCTGTTATTGATTTTAAGCCTAATGAATTAAAAACAATCAAGCTCGTTAAATAAAGCTAGACTTAAATTATTTAAATATTAAAATAAAGTGTATAGTAATAATGCTAAAGTGAAAGAGAAAAGTTTTGGAAAAGATCAAGGTTTTAACAGTATTTGGCACAAGGCCTGAGGCTATAAAAATGGCTCCTCTTGTGAAGGCGCTTGAAAATAACAATGATGTTTTTGAGAGTATTGTTTGCGTTACAGCTCAACACAGACAGATGCTTGATCAGGTTTTAGAACTTTTTGAAATAAAAGCAGACTATGATTTAGACATTATGAAAACTAATCAAGATCTTTGGTCGTTGACTAGTGAAGTGATTTTAAAAACAAAAGAAGTTTTTGAACAAGTAAAACCTGATATTGTTTTAGTTCACGGTGATACTACAACTTCTATGGCGGCGGCTCTTTCAGCTTTTTATGCAAGAATTCCTGTCGGTCACGTTGAAGCTGGGCTTAGGACTTTTGATAAATATTATCCGTTCCCTGAAGAAATCAATAGGGTTTTTGCAGATGCTATTTCTACATACCACTTTGCACCAACAGATACTTCTTGTCAGAATTTAATAAATGCTCAAATTCCAAAAGAACACATTTATAAAACAGGAAACACAGTTATAGATGCTCTTTTGTACACGGTTAACAATCATACAGCTGAAATTGAAGGTCTGAAACTGGATAAAAATTTAAAAACTATCCTTTTAACTTCTCATAGAAGAGAAAATTTTGGTGAACCGATTAAGCAAATATGCAGTGCGATTTTAGAGCTTGTCGAGAAAAACAAAGATATACAAGTTGTTTATCCTGTGCATTTAAATCCTAACGTGCAAAAGCCTGTGTATGAAATGCTTGGAGAAAAAGAAAGAATACATCTTATAAAACCGCTTGATTATGCGCCGTTTGCATCACTTATGAAAGATGCCCATATAATCCTGACAGATTCAGGTGGAGTTCAAGAAGAAGCTCCATCATTAGGAAAACCTGTTTTGGTTCTTAGAGATACAACCGAAAGACCTGAAGCGATTGACTATGGTACTGTTAAGTTAGTTGGAACAGATAAAGAAAAAATTGTCCAAGAGACTCAAAAACTTTTAGACTCTGATGAAGAGTACAAAAAAATGTCAGAAGCTATAAACCCTTATGGCGATGGTAAAGCGTGCCAAAGAATAATTGATATACTTAAAACCATAAAAAAATAATCAAGGTTTTTTTGCGCTGACTAATCCCTTGATTTCAGGGGCGTTTTGGATGTCTTTTACATAGATTGTCTTTTTGAATTTGAAATAGTGGTTGTTATAAATCTTTTCAGGGTGCTTAAACAAATACAACCCAGAAGTTGAGAAAAACGCAATAGCGAAAACGGCAGCAACTTTTATAAAATACCTATTTGGAGTAGGTTTGTTTTCTTCTTTTAGGATTTTTATTATTTTTTTTGATAAATTCACATTTGATTTTTCAATGCAGTGAGATATGGATTCTTTTACATTGCTTTGAAGAGTGTAGATGTTTTTCAAGTCTCCTCTTGCCGATTTGGATTTCAATAAATATTTTCTAAACTCAATTCCCTCTTCGTAAGAAAGCTCATTATCTACGTATGCAGAAATATTGTTGTAAAATTTTTCGTATTCTCTTATGTTAAAAAGGCTTATAGTTTCAATGTTTTCGACTTTGTTGATGATTTTTTCATAGGATAATTTCAAGTTCTCAATTATATTTTTCATTTCTTTATAGCGCTGATAGCACTGTGGACAATTTTTAAAATGCTCTTCAACGAAGGCTTTATGCTCGTCATTTAGCTTGTCATCAATATATAATGACATCATAGAAGTAACTTTTTTACAGATTAAATCGTCCAAGTGTGGTCTCCTTATATAACATATGGCTTCAAACATTCTTGAAGCTTGTTTCTAGCCCTTGCAATTCTTGATTTTACCGTGCCTACATTGGTTTTGGTAATTTTTGCTATTTCCTCATAGCTCAATCCTTGTATTTCACGCAGAACAATTACAAACTTAAAATGTTCTGGCAGTCTGGATATCATCTCCACAATGATTTCACTTAACTCATTTCCCATTGTTTTTTCTTCAGGCTTGGCTTGTTTGTCATGCAAATCAAGTATAGGACAATTTTTATTGTCGTCTTCCCAGGTAAGATCTATCGATACTACATCAGGGCTTCTTTTTTTCTTTCTAAGTTCATCATAAAACCTATTTGAGATTATTTGCCCCATCCAAGATTTAAATAGCTTGGGGTTTCTAAGAGACTTGATGCTTCTAGACATTTTTAATAAAACATCTTGTGTTAAATCAAGCAAATCTTCTCTATGCGGGTCCAGGTAATAAAATGAAGCGTAGACATTTTTTTGTTCTCTTTTTATTAATTCTTCAAGCGCAGCGTAATCATCGTGTTGAGAAAGGCTAACCAGCTCTTGAATATCCATATCCTTGTATTTTTTCTTTAATAACCCTTTCAAAAGAAATACTCCTATTTAGGCTGTCTGGCTTAAATATCAATTTACTCTCTTGTTATTCGCTTGATTTTTCAAAAAATATAAAAGTCTATGTTAAGCTAATTAGAAAATAATTTATTTTACTGGAAGTTCCCACACCCTTTGCTATATAATCAGGTAGGCATTTAAAAAAATCTTAAAAGTATTAGACTAAAAATCCACACAGCTTCAGATTTCTGTAATGAAGAGCTTTAAAAGTTGCTTGCAACCTCTGTAAAATAGCGCCTCAGGTTAAAATCAATGCTAAAATATTTCAAGAATAAGATACAAGCCATACACTGTAGAACAACTAATATGGGAAAAACTTTTAATGAATATAAATAAAATTAGATTAAAAGACAAAAAACTTTATCTGGTAACAACTTCAGATGCTTTTGACAGTGATGAAGATTTCTTAGATTCAGTAGCAGCTTCACTAAAAGGTGGAGTTCAAATTTTGCAGTTAAGAGAAAAAAACTCAAATGCAGCAAGAATAATTAAGCTCGGAAAAAGAATCAGAGAATTATGCTCTATCTATGATGCACTATTTATCGTCAATGACAGAATTGATATTGCAAAAGTAGTTGAAGCAGACGGCGTGCATCTTGGTCAAGAGGATATAGATATTGAAGTTGCGCGTGAAATACTTGGTACAAATGCAATAGTAGGTATATCAACCCATACGCCAGAACAAGCTATGAAAGCCCAAGCAGAAGGGGCTGATTACATCACAGTGGGACCTGTTTTTGAAACGTATACAAAGCTAGTTAGGCAAGGAGTTGGTTTGGATTATGTAAAGTGGGCTTCAGAAAATATTGAAATTTCATTCTACGCAATTGGAGACATCGACTTAGAGAATGCTAATCAAGTATTGAAAGCCGGAGCAACAAGGATAGCAGTTGATAGCGCAATCATAAATAGCTCTAATCCTGAAACCTCAGCAAAATCAATGGTCGACAAATTGAAATAAAAGTTAACGAATAAAAATGTTGACATCGAATTATGCTTTAGATATATTATCTATACAGTCTTAAGCCCCCATCGTCTAGAGGCCTAGGACAACACCCTTTCACGGTGTAGACGGGGATTCGAATTCCCCTGGGGGTACCATTTTAAAACAACTAAAATTAAATAATAGCTAGGGTTTTAAGCCCTAGCATTTTTTATGGAATTAAAAATGTTGTAATTTTGTTGTAATTAAAAAGAAAAAACAGCAACAAATAACAACAATCTTAAATCTAAATAGCTAATCATATAATCTGTAGTATGTTAAGGTCTAATACTTTTTTTCATTGTTATAAAAAATGACTATTAGTCTGTTTTTGCTAAATATATCAACGTAACCGTATGACATTTTAATCTTCTATTTTCCATTTTTCTTTCATCTCATCAACATATTTTTTAAAAACAGGATTATTTTCAAAGGCTTTTATTGTTATTTTTATTCTCTCTTGTTCGGTAAATTCCTCGTCAGAAGAAGAATTTAAAAAAGAGGTATTTTCTTTTTCTTTTAATATATTTTTATCCAAAGCTGCTTGGGGTATATTACCTAAGCTGCTTATGGTATCACCTAAAGTTACTTTGGGCATGAGTCCTAAGTACCCAAAGAAGCTTATGGTATATCGATAATAAATTCGCTTATTAACTTTATCCTTTTTAATTATTTGTTTTAGTTCTAACTCTTTTACTGCTTGTCCGACTGATACTTCACTCAAACCAGTGCATTCAGCTATTGTTTTTTGAGTCGGGTACGCATAACCTTTCTTGTAATTCCAATAATCAGTTATACATCTTAAAACAAGCCTGCTTGAAAGCATAAGCTCGATTTGACTGAAAAATTTAGTTGTTGTGATTAACTTGTTTATCTCGAAACTGTTTGTATTAATCCTGATCTCTTCTTTTTTCATTAGAACAGTTTTAACTGAATCCTTTCACCTAACTGTACTGTGTCTATTACGTCTTCTAGTCTTCTTTCTTTTATCTCTATTACTTGTGATGTTTCTATGATTTCTTCTATTTTTTCAGTTTCCGCTTCATGTTCATTATTTAGTTCCTGCAGTTTTACATACCAGTTGTTAATAAAAAACATTGGTGTATATAATTCAGCTTTAAATTTCTGGGCTAAAGTATCACCTAATATTACTTTTGCAGGGATTCCTAATAGTGATAGTTGAATGTATGTCATTTTAAAACAATTTTCATCGATATCTATGGCTTCAACATATAATTTCTTTTGGTAGTTAAAGCCATATTTCATAATTGTTTGAGCAAAAGCTATTACCATTCCCCCACTACCTGAACAAGGTTCCGATAATGTTATATAGTTTTTGTGCTTTAACTCTTCTTTTAAGTTGTACCCCGTAATCTCTGACATCATTTTACTGACGTGATATGGAGTAAAAAACTGACCTTTGTAACTGCTGCCCATATCATTAGATGAAAATACCAGACCTAAAAAGTCGTGCATTTTATTTTCTAAAGCTTCTACCGTTATCGCAAACAGCTTACAAAATTTATCTAAGTCTTTTTTATTGTATTTTTTAGCTGTATTTAGGTATTTTTCCTCAAGTTCTTCTGACTTGTAAAAAGGTTGGGCTATTGAATAAGCAGTTAAACTCAGATAGTCACTGAATTTTTCTATTGTGCTTTTTGAAATATCTATACTTTGAAGTCTATTATTAAACTCTTTTACATAATCTTGCATTATATCTCCTAATAAAAAAGCCCTCAGCTGTCTGGGGGCTTATTGGCTAATCGTTTTAAGGTAGTTATATAAATTAGGTACCGTAGTATTGAACTTTTTAGCTATTTCTACCTTTGGTACTCGTAATTCATTGAGGTATATTATTGATTCTTTATATGGATCAAGCTTTGATTTCCCTTTCTTTCCTTTTGGTCTTCCTAGCGGAAGACCTTTAGCTTTTCTTGATTGAAGAGCTTCTTTTGTTCTTAAACTTATTAAATCTCTTTCAAGCTGTGCAACAAGAGCAAATATGGTCGAAGTAATAATTGAGGTTATGCTTTTGTCATTGGTGCTAAAATTTTCTTTCAAAGAATAAATAATAAACCTTTGTTCTTTTGACAGATTAATAATTTCAAGGATTTGACTAACTGATCTTGCTAATCTTGAAAGCTCTGGCACTATTAACACATCACCTTCTCTTAGTTTATTGATCAATGCTCCCAATTCCCTGTGTTTAAAGTTCATTTTCCCAGTTATTTTTTCCTCTATGAATTCCACATTCCCTAATCTGAGGGAATGCGCAAACTTGAGTACCTCAAGTTTGTTCTTTTCCGTATCTTGGTCTATTGTGCTTACTCTTAAATATGAATACGTTGTCATTTATGCCTCCTATCTGATTTTTTGCGTGATAATACAGGCAATCAAATTAATGATTTACCTACTATATATACCTTAAAGCCTTTTGTATAAAGTAAAAAGGGTTGTTTTTATTTTATATCCGTATTTTTATGAAATCAACTTGTTTTATAACAAAATAGGTTTTGATTCAATATAGTAACAAAATGGGTTATTAGAAGCAGCTATTTGTTTATGCCCAGTAGTAGTTTCTATTCCATAATAGCATTCTTCTTGTCCAATGATCAAAAGGAGTAAGAAATCAATCTCCATTTTGGATGTTTTTAATTGATTATGTATCATTTTTAGATCGCGTCCTGAAGGTCGAGGTTTCTTTTCATTATGAGTGTGCCATTCTCCTAAATATATTCTTTCACCATTAGTTTCCGTCCACCTATTATTTATGATCTCTTGGGCGGTTCCTCGATCTCTTTCAAAACGAAACCAACCTCTTTTGTCTTTTGGTGATGGGTGGGTTAATTCATCAATTATCACATGTTGATCTGGCATTATTCTGCCTAAAATAATCCCACCAGACTCTAAAGCTGGCAATTTTTGTTTGTATGACTCTATAAACAAGTTTATTTGTGATGGAACCAATAAAATATTTTCTTTTTTTATCATAGTAACTGTTCAATCCTTGCTGTTAGAACATTTTTTCCTTTTACCCACCTGTAAATACTACTCTTTCTGTATTTGGATTGGGAAATATCTTTTATAATAAATGCTATATTATTTACAAAGGCAGATATGTCCAAGGTGCCATATGGAATATAAGTGCTTTGACATCCTGACTCTCGTTTTGTTTTTATTTCACCATCTTTCACGATGGAATATTTATATATTAGATTGTTTTCTCTTATAGAATGTAATTTTTCAAATGAAATTGGATTTTCAGGTGATATATAAATTACGTGTCCAGCTTGCAAATATGCCTCTACCC
>JAEZOG010000135.1 GCA_023414155.1 Cyanobacteria bacterium OH_CFB_184
ACTTTTGCAAGAGTTTCAATTAACTCCATGTAATCTTTGATGTTGAATTTTTTTGAAGTTGATTCAGTATTCAAGCTCATATTTCTTTAATCACATTTTCCCTAAAGCTATTCTATATTAAAATAAAATTGAATGCTAGCATGGTTCCAATATATTAAAAAAATATTATTATATTTCTTAATAACTGAATAAGCATGAGATATAATCTGTAGTTTGGGGAATATTGTTTTGTAAATATCATTTTTTGGATGAGTCATTACTGGTTTTCTTATTTATCTTAGTCTTATATGGCTTTAAAAATATATTCGAAAAAATAGCTTACTGACTAATATTAAAAAATGTAAACACGAATTTTTGGCCCTAAATGCTTAGTGTTACAATTGATAAGGTTGTTTTTTTAAAAAACATAAATTAACTTATCTAGCAATTTCTAAATGTCACGGTTATTTATAAAGTTGTCAAGAATGATCTAAACGTTAATAAGTAATAAATAGTAAATAAGTAAATAAAGGGGAACCAAATGATTCAATCACCAACTAGCCAGTATCCACAAGGTATCACACCGCAAGCTGTACAACAACCAGTACAACTAGCTGCACCTCAAGTTGCTCAACCTGCTGTTCAACAACAAGCTCCTGCAGGATACTATAATTACCCTAGTTCAAATTTCTATCAATATCCTCAAGCTCAACCATCACAAGCAAACGCAGTAAATATTCAAATATACAATCCACAAGCATATGCAGGATCTAATGGACAAGCGCAAGTTTCTCCAGGTACATCATACCCTCCCATGCCTGCACAATTTATGCCAGCGGCTCCAGTAGTTAATCAAATTGCTCAAGCACCTGCTGCTGTTCCCCCAGCACCTGTGATTACTGAAGAAGCTCCAACTGCAGCACCAGCTGCACCGGCTCCAGAAGCACCTGTTGCTCAAGCTCCAGCTGCTGCACCGGCGGAAGCTCCAAAAGTAGAAGAGCCTAAAGCTCAAGCACCTGCAGTTGATGTTCAATCATTCAAACAACGTCTAGCTGGTACTAATTTAGAAGATCAATCAAAAGCAATCGAAGAAATTGCAGAATTAACTCAAAATAACCCTGCTGAAGCAACTGCTTTATTAGATACTCAAATTATGGAAGGTCTTTTAGGCGTAATTGCAAAAGACACAACAACATTAGCAGGACCTACTCCTAAACAATTAGAATTAAGACAGCAAATCATTGCAGGTAAAGAATTGGCAGAAGCTGATAAAGCTGAAGCAAATACAATTACTCCAATGGAAACAGCTGAAAGAAACAAACAATATGCACTTTATACAGTAGCTTTCTTACAAAACCTTCTTTCTTCAGAAGTTGAAAAAAGAAACGGCGTAAAAGTTGATATCAAAGATCTTCCAGGTATTGAACAAGTAGTTCAAACTGCAAAAGCAGATCCAAATCCACTTTTAAGAGTTAGCGCATTAGCTTCGTTATCACACATCGCTAAACCAGAGTACAAACCGGTTCTTTCTCAAGTATTTGAATTAGCAAAAACAGATGCAGATGTGAATGTTCAAGAAGCAGCTAAAAAAGCCGCTGATCAATTAGCTACAATCGCTGATGCTCCAGCTGCAGCACCTGTAGAAGCTCCAAAAGCATAATAATTTAAACTTATAAAAATCATAAAAAGAGTAACTAATTTAGTTGCTCTTTTTATTTTTGGAAATGGTGAATTTTTTCAGCTAAACTTACTCTTTCATCGTATTTTTTTTGATGGCAGCTTAAGCCGTTTGTTTTGTTGTATTCTGCTTGGGCTGTAACTTGTTCAAGAAGGTTGAATTTTTCGTTTTCGTTTGATGGAATTGTGGTTCCAGATATTTTTGTAACGCCTTTTTGAAAGTTTGGAGTTTTTGATAAATCAATCGTGACCAGCATGTCTTTTAAGCTGATTAAGTCGTTTTTATAAAGCTCTTTGTACATTTCATTAGCTTCTTTTTGAGAAATGTTGGTTATGTCGTATTTATCGACTATTGATTTAAATGTTGTGCTTTCATTTGATTGAGAAAAAACATCAGAAATTCCTTCTGCGACCTTAGTTATTGTCTTTTGTAAGTCTGCAGTATTTTTGATCCCGATATTGCTTAGTGCTTTTGAGGCATCTATTGCTCCAATATTCATATATAACCATCCTCCACTTTAAAATTATCAAACTTTTTGAATATATGTATCGTTTCAAAATAGTATATTTTTAAATTTATTGTTACGTTTTGGACAAGTTATTTAAAATATAGTTAAATATATATATGACAGATAACATTAACGATAAAGTAATAGATATATTTAAAAGGCACGAGAGTTCTTCTAGCAATGAAGATGCCAGAGTTAAGTTCTTTAAAGGGTTTAACTATGTCAGATTAGATAAAGATGCAAACGGGAAATCGTTCAAAGAATCATATCTCTTGGAGTATGCGCAAAAGTGCCAGTATATAGTTAGAGTAATGAAAGAAAAAGATGGTCAGGTTGCTCTTTATAACTATAAAGTTCCTCATGACAGGGTTATTGAGTTTATCGGTAAATTTGCGAATAACGAATTAAGTGGTAAGATAATTGAGATAGATAAATATATCCCAGAAGATTTAGCATAAATGTCACAAAATTTAGATCCAAAAACACAAGCCAGTTTATTTAAAGTAAAAAAACCTTATCAATACGTTGGAGCAGAATATTTAAGTTATAACAAAGAGTGGAATGTCGGCGACGTCACTATGGCGCTTGCTTTTCCTGATAAGTATGAAGTTGCTATAAGTAATTTAGGGCAAAGGATTTTATACGATAATATTAATTCTACAGAAAACCTTGTTGCAGATAGGGTTTATGCTCCTGATTTTGATTTTAGGCAAGTTTTAAAAGATGAAAACATTCTTTTATATACTTTAGAAAAGAAAAAACAGGTAAAAGATTTTGATTTTGTTGGTTTTTCATTTCAGTACGAATTATGCTATCCAATAGTTTTAGAGATGCTTTCATTGAGCGGAATTGCAATAAAACGCGATGAAAGAAAAGAAGATGATCCAATCATCACAGCAGGCGGTCCTTGTTGTTATAATCCAATACCAATGTCTGATTTTATAGATTTATTTATGATCGGTGATGGTGAAGACGTAATCATTGAGATGATGCAAAAATATAAAGAGTTAAAGTCTCAAGGTGCTTCAAGGCTAGAAATAATTGAAAATCTTTCAAATATAGAAGGAATTTATTCACCTGCATTTCCAAAAACGACAAGAAAAAGAATTGCTCAGCTAAAAGAAGGTGAACATCCTACTATAAATCCTATCCCTTATTCTAGTTCTATCCATGATAGAACAGTAATTGAAATAAGAAGAGGTTGCGGAAGAATGTGCAGGTTCTGTCAACCAGGGCATATAAACCTTCCTGTACGAGAAAGAAAAGCAGAAGATATAATAAATCTTGTTAAACAATCAGTTGAAAAAACAGGGTATGACGAATATTCATTGCTTTCGTTATCTTCTAACGATTATACAAATATTGAAAGTGTCATTGAAGAATTATCCTGTTGTTTAAATGAGAAAAGAATTTCAGCGTCTTTGCCAAGCCAAAGAATAGATAGATACAGCACAAAATTGGCAAATTTAGTCCAGGGAGTGAGAAAGTCCACTGTTACTTTAGCTCCAGAAGCTGGTAGTCAAAGATTAAGAGACGTAATAAACAAAAACCTCACAGAAGAACAGATTATTGAATCAGTTTTAAACTGTTATTCGAATGGTTTTAGCTCGATTAAACTTTATTTTATATTAGGGCTTCCGACTGAAACGCTTGAAGACTTAGATGAAATGGCTGAATTATTAAACAAAATCAGATATAGAGCTTTGCTTTTAAAAAGAGAAAAAGAACTAAAAGATACAATAAAAATAACTTGCACAGTTTCAATCTTTGTTCCTAAGCCATTTACTCCTTTTCAATGGCACAGGCAAAATTCAAGAGAAGAAATAAAAGAAAAGTTAGATTATTTGCTCCAAAAGACAAAACCGATAAAAGGAGTAAAAATTAATTACCATAACAGCTATGTTTCAAGGCTTGAAGCTGCTATCTCAAGAGGAGATTCTAGGATCGGTGAATTTATGTACAAGCTTCATAAAGCAGGCGCGTATATGACAACCTGGGATGAAAACATCGATAGAGACCTATGGGATGAGTTAGCCGCAGATTGTTCTATTTCGTTAGAAGAACTTGCTTCAAAACAATATGAAACAGAAGAGAACCTTCCTTGGGACGTGATTGATGTCGGTATTTCAAAAGACTGGTTCAAGCAGGAATATAAAAAAGCATTAGAAAACCAAAATACAATCCCGTGCGAGTTTAATTGTGTTAGATGTGGAGTTTGTAAAAATTATAATGTTAAAAAAGTAATAGATTCAGTTTATACACCAAAACTTACTGAAAAAGCTGAAAGAATAAACCCTGACCCTAAAAAATATAGAATTAAACTTACAAAAGAAAATGAATTAAGATACCTTTCACACTTAGATTGGCAAAATACAATAATAAAAACGCTTTATAGAAGCGGGTTGAATTTGTGTTTTTCTCAAGGGTTTAACCCATCACCAAAAACTTCATTGGGTATTGCGCTTCCAATATTTATCGAGAGCCAGTGTGAGCTTATTGATATAGAGATTGCTGATGATCTGGATGAAAATGAATTGATGCAGATTTTAAATAATTCTCTTCCCGAGAATATAAAAGTTTTAAATGTTTCAAAAATTGAAAAAGACACTAAATCTATTGATATAACTACTCAATGGGCAATGTATGAATATTCTTCTTTTGACAAAGGTCTTTCAAATTTAAATGATATGTTGTATATTATAGATAAGATTTCTTCGAGTGATGAATTATTCATAGAGAAGAAAAATAAAAAAGGTATAAAAAAACTCGTAAATATTAGACCTTCAATAAAATCATCAAAAATTGAAAATGATAAACTTCAATTGATTTTAAAAGTAGGGCAAAATAG
>JAEZOG010000198.1 GCA_023414155.1 Cyanobacteria bacterium OH_CFB_184
ATCCAAGAACAATTGGCTGGCAAAGAAATTGTAAAAATAATAGTCGTTCCTGGAAAATTAGTAAATATTGTTGTAAAATAACGAATAAAAAAGAGCACTGTCTGATAATAGTGCTCTTTTAATATTAACAATAACTAAGGAAATAAAATGCATAAAAAAATGTGTAAGTCACTTGAATCAAGTATTGCTTTTAATGATTCGAGAATTTTATTTTGTACACTGGGAAATCTTTTAAATAATAGAGAAATGCCTGTAATAAAAGATAACTATAACGGGGAACCAATTGATTGGGATAACTTAAACTTAATTCGAAAACAATCAAGAATTCAACTCCCATCTTGTTGTGAAAATTGTATACAAATAACAGACACAGATGTTAATGAAGAGCCTCAGGAATTTGAATACATATTGTTTTCAAACTGGTCAAGATGTAATTCAAGATGCATCTATTGCTTTTATGGGCAAAAAACAGAAAAAGATACTGAATTAATTACAAACATAAAAAGCTACACAAAAAAAGTTATGCAAACAGAAGATACAGACTATGATATAGCTCCAATTATACAAGATGCAATTGATAGGAATTTAATAACAAATAAAACTGTTATAGACATAGCTGGCGGGGAACCCACACTTTATTACAATATAGACAAAGCAATCGAATTACTCATAAATGCAAATGTAAAAAGAATTTTAGTAAACTCAAATTTAATTCAATTCAATAAAACTATTGCAAAAGGTATAAGTAAAGGAATAATAAACCTTATATTCTCGATCGATGCAGGAACAAAACAAGTACACGAAAAAATTAAAAGAGTAAAAACGTATGATATTGTATACAAAAATGCTAAAAAATATTCAAGCTATAAAAAGAATATCTACTCAAATAAAATTATAAGTAAATATATTATAATCCCTGATTATAACGATAAAAAACAAGAAATTGATATTTGGATTGAAAAATCAAAACAAATAGGTGTATCTCACTTAGCAATAAATATTGATGGTAGAATTTTTGATACTAAAAATGAACCTAATATTACAAATAACATCATTGATTTATGCGAATATTTTAAAAACAGATGCGAAACAGAAAAACTGAATTTTATGTTATATCCGAATATAGATGCTACTTATAAAATGAGAGATGATGCACGGGACAATTTTTAATTGTAACCCCTAAATATCTACATGTTGCATCATATGTATTAAAGTATTTATAGTGTTTCCCATATCTACAGAGTCAGAAACTCTTTGCTGCAAGAATCCGTTTATTTCAGGCATCATTTCTATTGCAATATCTAACCTAGGATTTGTACCCGGCGTATACATACCAACATCAATTAAGTCTTTGTTTTCCCGGTACATTGCAAGCAATTTTCTCATTTTTGCTGCGGCTTCTTTATGCTCTGAAGATGCTACTTCTGTAAAAAGCCTGCTTATACTTCCTAAAACATCAATTGCAGGATAATGGTTCATCTCTGCTACTTTTCTAGACAAGAAAATGTGACCGTCAACAATACCCCTAACTGTATCTACAACAGGGTCATTTATATCATCACCTTCCATAAGAACTGTATATAACGCAGTAATTGAACCTTTAGGGCTGTTTCCTGTTCTTTCCAATACTTTTTGAAGCCAAGAAAATATAGACGGTGGATATCCTTTCATAGTAGGAGGTTCACCGATAGAAAGACCAACTTCTCTTCCTGCCATAGCACATCTGGTTACAGTATCTGTCATTAAAAACACTTTTTTTCCTTGATCTCTAAAATGCTCACAGACTGCTGTAGCTGTTTGAAGGCATTTCATACGAATCAATGGAGGTTGATCACCTGTAGAACATACAATAACAGATTTTTTCATCCCTTCTGGACCAAGAGAATTCTCAATAAATTCTTTAACTTCTCTTCCACGCTCACCAATCAAAGCCATAACGTTAACATCAGCTTCAGAGTTACGTGCGATCATACCTAACATAGTACTTTTACCAACACCAGATCCTGCGAACAATCCCATACGCTGTCCTGCACCTAGAGTCAACAATGAATCGATTGCTCTAACACCGCTAGAAAACATCTTATCTATGATTGGTCTATCAAAAGCATCAGGCGGCGGATTATCGATTGTAATCCATTTAGCATCGCTGGTATCAAGCGGCAGCCCATCAATCGATTCACCTAGTGGATTTATCAATCTACCTAATAAAAAGTCACCTACAGGGATTGTAATCGGCTTTCCTGTAGATTGAACCAAACTTCCTTGTCCTATACCAGAACCATCATACAGTAATAATAACTGAGCATTTTCGCCTTTAAATGCAACTACTTCTGCTGCTTTTCTTTCCCCTTCGTGGGTTTCAATAAAGCATAAATCACCGATTTTTAAACCAGGCAATTTGACTTCAACCGTTAATCCCAATAATTTTGATACTGTACCTTTATACTGATATAAAGGAGTATTGTGGATAACGTCAAAAGCACGTTTTTTTATAAATTGTATAGATTTTTCATAACTTTTGTCTAACATAACTACCCGAAATTATACTCTGAAATATACGACTCACCAATCGTATCGACTGCTTCTACTCTTATATCGGTTATAAGCTCTGAATAAGAAATTACAACTATTGTAGGGATATGGCGTTCAAGCAACTGGTATAGAGGCAATCTTATTCTTGGTGAACACAATATAACTGGCTGTCTGCCGATATTTTGATGAGCTCTCATCAATGTTGAAGCGGTAGACTCAATTAATTCTTGAACCTGTAATGGATTCAACAAGAACATAGTTCCAAGCTCGGTTCTTTGACAACTGTCATCAAGGGTTTTTTCCCACTCAGGAGACAATGTTAGAGCAAAAAGTTCTTTGTCTGGAGTTGAATTAGACAAACAAATTTGTCTACCAAGCGCTGCTCTTAACCTTTCTGAAAGGATATCAGGCTCTTTTGAAAATCTTGCATAATCGCATAATCTTTCAAAAATAAAGATAATATCTTTTATAGAAACTTTTTCTCTTATTAAATTCACAAATATTTTACGCAAATCACTTGTAGAAATAATGGTCGGAACAAGGTCATTTACAAGAGTAGGGTCTTGGCTTTTTACAAGTTCCATAAGCTTTAATACGTCGGTTTTAGTCATTACTTCATCTACGTATTTTCTTACGCTCTCTTGTAAGTGAGTAACAATAACATCAACTGAATCAACAGCTGTTATCTTGTCATTTGGATCAACTGAAGCAGGATCTAACCAATAAGCTTGGGTCTGATACGTAGGATCAACACCAATAATCGCATCTTTTGGAACATCCTTACCTAAAGCATCCCACTGATCTGCTATAACCATATTTTTACCAGGGTAGACATTTCCTGAAGCAACAGTATTACCTCTTATAGAAATCAAATATTCATTAGCATCTAAAGCTGATGAATCCATAATTCTTATGTTTGGAATGATAAAACCTAATTCATCTGTAACCCTTTGTCTTAAAGCAGCAATTTTAGGTAACAGCTGTCCTTCCTGATCAGGATCGGCAATTATTAAAAGTCCAGAACCGACTTGCAAACTCAATACATCAACGCCGAGTCTTTCATACATTCTGTTAGGGTTTACAAGGTCTTGCATATTTTGTTTAACATTTTCAAGCTGTCCTAACTGAGACTGAACATCTTGATTGATAAGAACAGAAAATCCTGATATTAGGATTACAGCAGTAAAAAAGACAAACGGCCACCATGGCAAGCCTGTCCAATGGCTAGTAAAGGCAATAATCATTAAAAATGCACAAGTGAAAAACAAACTATAAGGCTTGCTCATAATTTGTTTTGACAAATCCATACCTAATGAACTGCTGCCAGCTGAAGAACGTGTCATTACGATACCGGCTGCTATTGACATTAATAACGAAGGAACTTGAGCAGCCAAGCCGTCACCAATAGTTAAGATTGTATACTTATGCACGGCATCTGCGATAGGCATATTTTCACCGAGTACACCGATGCAAAGCCCACCAACAATGTTTATTATTACAATGATAATACCAGCTATCGTATCTCCCTTTACGAACTTCATAGCACCGTCCATTGAACCAAATA
>JAEZOG010000041.1 GCA_023414155.1 Cyanobacteria bacterium OH_CFB_184
CTCCAACTCCGGCTCTACCAACAATTTTTAAATTATCTGCAGAATCCAGAATTTATTTAGTAACTTTAGTTTGGCTTCAAATCATTAAAGCATCATATTCTTTAATTTTTTCTGCCAATTCATCTTCAGACATTGTCGGCAAAAAGTCTATTTCAGCGACGCCTTCTAGTATTTTACCTGCCGCTTCGTTTATTTTATCTGTAATTAATACTTTCATTTTTCCTCCTACTTATTAAGTGTCTTAATTAATGCTGCTGTACCTGCTCCAAGTTCAAACTTATGTCCAAGTTTGTACAATGTCGACTCTAAGGAGCCAATAGCAGTTATAGCATCTCTTTCAGACACATAACCAAGAGTACCGATTCTAAAAATCACATCTTTTAATTTATTTTGTCCATTTGCAACTACTATATCGTAGTCGTTTTTTAAGACTTTTCTAATATCTGGAACACTAACGTTATCTGGTGGTAAAACTGAAGTTATAGCAAAGCTTGCAATTGAATCATCTTCTACAAATAACTTTAGCCCCATTGCTCTAATTGCAGAACGAATACCTGTAGCGATTTTCTTATGTCTGTTCCAGATATTTTCTATGCCTTCTTCTTTCATCATATCAAGTGAAGTTTTAAGAGCTACAATTAAGTTTACAGCAGGTGTAAAAGCTGTAGAATTTTCAAGCACGGCTTTTTTATTAGAAGCCCAATCGAAATAGAAACTAGGGTATTTACATTGTTCATACAATGCCCAAGCTTTTGGACTTGCTGCTAAAAATGACAATCCTGGAGGGATCATAAATCCTTTTTGTGAACCCGAAATAAGGACATCAATTCCCCATTCATCCATTCTGCACTCAAGCGCGCCTAAACTTGTAACGCCATCAACTACAGAAACTGCGCCGTGTTCATTAATAATTGATGCAAGTTTTTTTACATCATTTGTAACACCTGTAGCTGTTTCGTTATGAGTTAATGTTACTATTTTAATCTCTTTATTAACATCTGCATCAAGCTTTGCTTTTAATTCGGCTGGGTCTATAGCATGACCTGGTTCAACTTGAATTTTATCAACTATAGCGCCTCTACCTTCTGCGATTTTTGCCCATCTTGTTCCAAAGTTACCGATGATTAAAGATAAAACCTTATCAGCAGGGTTTACAAGGTTGGAAATAGCAGCTTCCATAGCACCAGTTCCGCTTGAAGTATAGACTAGAACGTCATTATTTGTTTGAAATAACCATTTTAAATCTTGGTATACCGACGACAGAATACTCGAGAACTCACTACTTCTGTGGCCAACTGGATGCTTAGCCATATCTAGTAATACACTTTCAGGCACCGGTGTAGGTCCTGGAATCATTAAAAAAGTTTTGTCTTTCATGTTTCTGTCTCCTTTTCCTAGACTATTTTCGCACAAAAGACAATTTTGTTTAAATATGTTAATACATGTTTAGCAAAAGTTCTAAATTATTTTTTGACTCAACATGATTTGGATCAATTTCAAGAACTTTTTTATATTCTTTTTTTGCAAAATCTGCTTTATTTGCTAACTCATATGCAAGAGCAAGATTATACCTGATATCGACGTTTAAGGGCTCTATCTCAAGAGCAGTTTTAAATGAAGATATGGCTTTTTCCGTTTCTCTTTGTTTTGCATAAATCAAACCTAGTGCAGCGTGTGCATAGACATAATCAGGTTGGATTAAAATAGCTTCTTTGTAATATTTTTTTGCATCTAGTACATTTGCGCATTCATAGTATGCAGCGGCTAACTTCATATAATATTCAACGACATTAGGATCAATCTCAATTGCTGATTTATAGTATTTTATAGCTTCAGAGTAGTTTTTTATTTTCACGTTAATTTCTGCTAATGCGGCGTAAAACTCTGAGTTTGCAGAGTCATATTCAATGGCTTTATTGTATTTTTCAAAGGCAAGAGGAAACTTGTTTTCTTCAACCATTTTGTTTCCATATTTAAAGTACACCTGGCTTATTAACTGTATCAGGTCTTCTAGTTCTCTTGGGTGGGCATCTTCAATTATTTCTTCCAAAAGCTCAACTGAATCATCAAACTCTCCCATAACACAATATAAGTCGGCAAGAGTCTTTCTTAATTCGATATCTCTTGTATTAAATTTTATATTTTCTCTAAGAAATTCAAGTGCTTCGTTATATTCTTTTTTCATAATGTAAGCTCTTGCAATGTAATTATCGATAAGAGATTTATTCGAATTTCTCATTTTTAAAGCTTCATTACAGCATTCAATCACCTTATCAAAGTCTTTAGCTTTATAATAAAGCATAATTAAATCCTCGTAATGCTTGATATTATATGGATCTAATTCTATCAACCTGTTTGTGATTTCAATTGCATTTTTAACATCTTCACAGATTAAATACGCTTTTTTTAAGTAAAACAAAATGCTTTTATCATTAGGATAAGCATCCATAATTAAATTTGCCTCTACAATAAGGCTATCCCAGTCTCTTAACTCAAAATACAACGTTGTAAGTAAAAGTCTGAGAGATCTTTTTTCATGTTCATCTTTAGTCAATTCTATTAACTTTTGATACACCGGAACTGCCAGCTTGCGATCTTTTCTTAAAACATACAAATCAGCTAACTTTGAAAGTGCTTTTACATTGTCTTTATCTCTTTCAAGAACGTATTTATAGTTATTTATAGCTTTGTTGTACTGTTTAGTCTTAACGTAAGCATCACCTAATACCAAACATGCTTCATGGTTATTTGGATTTGCTCTCAAGATAATATTTAAATGACCAATCGCATCATAATATTTCTGTGCTTCCAGCAATAACCTCGAATACGCCAATCTCAGCGGTTGGCTTTTAGGATTTTTAGACAACTGATTTTTAGCCAGGTTAAAAGCTTCTTGCATATTACCTTGAGATTTATATTTTTCGATTTTTTCAGTTAATTCAGGCGAGAACCCCTCATCCGATAAATCATCAAATAGATAATTTTCAGAGATGAGTTTGTATGTCCTGTAAATTATATACAAAAACAAGACTAATATAATAATAAAAACAGCTGTTTTCAACATTAAGCCTACCTTTAATTCTATTATATCAGCACGAACCTTATTAAAGCAATAGTTCCTTATTTTCAACGCTCTCTATCTTAATATAAACAATTTGTAACAAATGTAAAAAGTTTTACAAAATAAGTCAATTTATCGAGGCATTTTTTTTTATTAATAGTAAGAAGGTGTAAATATTATTCTTAGGTAAGTAGGTAAGTAGGTAAATTAAATATGTCTAATGCTTTTGCAAGTGCAGTATTTCTGTTTAGAAATACTGAAAAAGTGAAAAAAGGCGATATTGGTAGAGCACCTGTTGTGGTTGCTCAAACAGGAAGCTTGATTAATAAAGTGTCGCAACTTGATGCTTTCGCTGGTAGTGCAACTAATAGTGCGGTAGATACTCTTGTCAAAACCGCTGATACTGCTGGTGATACAGCTAAAGCAACAGCTGCTGCGGTAGCGGGTTCTAGCATTGGGAAAACTGTGACCAAAGCTGCAAATATCGCAAGTAATTTGGTGAATCCATTATTGATTGCTTCTGCAGGTGTAAGAGTCTTAGGTTCTGAAGACAAAGAAGCTTCTTTATACAAAGAAGGTGCTGCTCTGACAACAATGTTTGCAGCTGAAAACCTCATTAAAAAAGACGTTGTAAAAAACTTTATAAAAACATCAGGTGATGACATTCTTGAAGCTGGTTTAAAGAAAGTCGGAGATTACATAGAACCTGTTGCTAAATATGCAAATAAATCAAATAATAAATTTGTAAAAGTCGGAAGCTATATTATTTCAGGTGCAGCTTTTGTAGCGGCTTCTATATTGGGATACAAC
>JAEZOG010000062.1 GCA_023414155.1 Cyanobacteria bacterium OH_CFB_184
GGCGAGTTCTTTTGCCTCTTGTTTAGAATAAAAAACCGCTGTTCCTCTTTTTTTGTATGGATCCCCACCATCTGCTAGTGCGTTAGCGTGAATGCTTACTGAAATCAAAGCTTCATTTTCTTTTGCAATTTTTACCCTGTCATTTAGTTCGACACTTTTATCATTATCTCTTGTCATAATTACTTTTGCGCCAGCTTCTTTTAGCTCTTTTTCACATTTTTTAGCAATATCAAGAGTAATGTTCTTTTCTTTTTCACCGGTTGGTCCTATGGCACCTGGTTCGTAGCCTCCATGGCCTGCATCAATACAAACTGAAATATTATCCAACGGTCGCTTTTGATTTATAATTGGAGCTTTTCTTTTTTTGAAGATGAATTCACCATCTTTGTAGTATGCGTCATATCCCCATAATCTTTCGTTAGATGGGAATTCGAGTGTTAAATTATTATTTTGAAATTCTTTTATGGTTATTGGGTTTAATACGTTTTGGCATTTTAAAGTTCTAAAAATCTCTTCATCAGGAGCTATTCCAAAAAGAGTCAGTTCAAGATTGTTCTTGTTTTCTGACACCTTGTAAGGGATTTGTTTTGATAGTTTCATCTTTAAATAATTAAACTGGCTGTCTTGTTTTATTGAAATATCGCAAACTGAAGCTATGATTCTCCCCTGTGCATCACAGCATAGCTGAATATTTTTTTCGTTTATCCAAGCTTCAGAATTATCCCCCAAGTTTATTTTAAAGAAATTACCCTTTTTTCCTTCCAGTTGCAGGCATGTGCCTTTTGAAAGATGCGTGATTCTGTTTGAATCATCATTTGGCGCACTTCTTAGAGGCGTTTCATCTTTTGCTACTGTGCTGTATATATATAACCCTGCTTCAAAAGGTTGATAGTTCTCTTGTATGGTCGTTTGAGTAGTCGCTGTTGTTCTTTTTATTAAGAAGTTAAGTTCGTCTTTTGTTTCGTTGTATACGGATTTTAATTTGAATGAATTTTCACCTTCACTTAACGGCACAACTTGAACAAAAGAACCGTCATCCCAAACTTTAACATTTGTATCATTGATTGTTAAAATGGATTTTGGTTTTGTGTTACCGATAAAAAAAGTAGATTTTGCATTTATACTTGCTGGATTTTGTTTTGGATAAATAACCTCTAAAGCAAATGAATGTGAGGCATTTAATACCGCTGCAGTGAGCAAAAATATTTTAAAAATTTTAGATTTTTCGGTTAGCATTTTTTTATTATCTTATGGGAAATAAAAATTTGCAAAAAATTTATATATTGTTTTAAGGTCAATTTTTTATCCTAAAAAGCTTTTATATAATATAGGTATTTATTTGGTTTTTATTTATGAATATGAAAATATCAGAAAATAAGTTTGTTAGTGAATCAGTAAAAGACGAAAAAGTTCAACAATCAACTACAGACCCGATATCTCAAGATAGACCTGCTGGGATTTCTGTAAACGAGATACCATCTTCATTATTGAGAGGGGCTTATGGAGTTGTTCCTTTTTCTGGCAATATGCAGACCAGACCACAATCTAAAGCTGTTCCTTTTACTGCAAATCCTCTGTATGACATAAATTTAAGAAAATTAACGAATGATGTAGACTATAAAAATATACCTGCTAAGTTTTCTGAGTTAATAATAGGTGATGACATTGATCACTCTGCAATGAAGAAACTTAAAGAACTTTGGAAGCATATAACTGATTATGGAAGTACATTTGCAGATAATTTTGATAAACAAAAAGCTGAAAAATCTTATTATTTAACAGAAGTTGTAGATGATTCAAAGTCATTGTATGACAGAATAACCTGTGTTGTTGAAACAACTAATCCTAAAAAATCAGCTAATAAGGATGTGTTTGATATTCATTTACTTCAAGCATCACCTAAGCTTGCTAACAAGCAAGCTAGTGAGATTAAAGGTTCTGGAGAGTTGTCGCTTTACGGTGCTGTAAAAGTAGCTAAGGAAAATGAATTCAAAAAAATATCTTTAATATCAACAAATGATAGCTTCTATGACAAAATGGGCTTTGAAAAAGTGGATATGCTCGACCCTGACGAAAGCATGTTTAATGAAGGTGGCATATATGAACTTGCCGCTGATAAGTATGATGACTTTTTAAATAAAATCGAGCAAAAATATAATCTATCCAAGTAAGCAGGGTAAACATTATAACTCCTTAACATGATTGCTACAAAGTGGCTTTTAATTGTATAATTTATTTGGTAAATTTTTAGGATTTTATAATGTTGAATAATAAGGTTGATATTATTGTAGTTGGAGCGGGTCCAGCAGGAGTTAGTGCCGGTATAGTTGCTGCAAGGGCAGGCAAAAAAGTTCTGATTGTTGAAAGAGGCGATTTTGCAGGCAATAAAAATATGTTCGGTGGAGCTATTTACGCAAGACCAACAGCAGAAATTTTTCCTGCATTCTGGGAAACAGCACCGATTGAAAGACATAACACCGATCATAAATACATCATAATGAATGATAATGATGCAACAACAGTAGGTTTTAAACACCCTGAAAAGGGAGCTTACAACAGCTTTACAGTGATAAGGGCTAAGTGGGACAGATGGTGCATCGAAGAAGCTAAAAAAGCAGGTGCATATTTCGCTCCAAAAACAGTTGTAAGAGAACTCATAAAAAGAGATGGCAGAGTAATCGGTATTAAAACAGATGTTGAAGATTATTATGCAGAAATAGTTATTCTTGCTGATGGCGTTAATTCTCTTCTTGCAAAACAAATCGGGCTTAGAAACGAGATAAAAGATTCTCAAGTCGCTTTAGGTATAAAAGAAGTTATAAAACTGCCAAAAGAGAAAATAGAAGATAGATTTAACCTGGAAGAAAATACAGGCTGTATTTGTGAAATTATCGGCGGTCCATTCAAAGGTATGCTTGGATTAGGTTACATTTATACTAATAAAGAGTCTGTGGTTGTTGGTCTTGGAGTTACGTTAGATGAACTTAAAAAAAGAAAACTAAAGCCATATGACCTTTTAAACGAATTGAAAAAACACCCTTCAGTCAGTCCATTGATTAAAGACGGGGAACTGGCTGAGTATTCCGCTCACTTGATACCTGAAGGCGGATATAAAGCTATACCTAAACTGTATGCTGATGGCGTTATGGTTGCAGGTGATGCTGCTATGTTGGTAAACAATGTTCACTGGGAAGGTACAAACCTTGCTCTTATGAGTGGAAAGTATGCCGCAGAAACAGCGATAGAGGCTTTGAACAACCATGATTACTCAGAAAATATGCTATGCTTATATCAGGAGAAACTTGAAAAAAGCTTTGTTATGAAAGATTTAAAGTCATACAAAGATGTGATTGATATCGTTCATTCAAATTCA
>JAEZOG010000150.1 GCA_023414155.1 Cyanobacteria bacterium OH_CFB_184
GAAGCTACAAAGGTGAAAAATTTGATGCTGATGCTTTTGGTGCAAGACCATTTGAAATAGTGCTTGATAATGTTTTTGAACAAATGGAGTACAACGGTGTTAAAGTTGATAAAACTAAAGCAGAAAACATTAAGTCAAATGTCTTAGAGAAAATGTTAGCTCCTGCTTTTGATAAATATCTAACAATGTATAAAACATTAGTTACTCTTCCTGGTGATCCTACAGACTTTGCCGGTGATAAAGTTGGTTTAACAGGCTATGAAACTAAAGCTAAGAACTATTTCCAGCAAAACAGAAATACTATCCGTTGGGAATGGCTAGAGAAGGATTCTGAAAGCAAAGGCGAGGTTAATAACCTTAATGGCTACAAGCCTTATATTGAAAATTTCTATAATGAAATGAACAATATATTGGCGTTAAGAAATGCGGAAAAATTAAGCGCATTAAATGATGGTATCCCGGTGACTTTATCAAATGCAAAAAATAGTGATTTTGCATCTATTCTAAGATATAATGACAAAGGTTCGATTGTATTGTCTTTATATAATGGTACAGGTGCTAAGCCTGAGCCTGGAGTAATGGACAGAGATGATGTGTTTGTTGATCATATTTCTTTAGATAAAGGAAAGTTAAAAGAAGGACTAGCTGCTGGATTGTCTAAAGATCTTGTCTTTAAGTCAACGCAAGAAGGTGATGAACAATCAGTGTATAGAATAAAAAATTATGGTGGTAATTACGTGTTAGAAAAATTTGCTAACGCTGATTCAACAGATTCTATTCCAATTCATATGAAGCCGTCAGATAAAAACGTATTAGTTCTTTATAAAGAATAATTAGCTAATTTATAAAAAAATCCCTTTGTAGTACAATGTTTGAGTTACTCGAAGGGATTTTTTATGTTAAAAGTTTTCAATTCATTTTCAGGCGATTTAGAAGAATTTAAACCAATTAATGATAATAAGGTTAGTATGTATGTTTGTCGACCTACTGTTTATGATCATCCGCATTTAGGCCATGCCAGATGCTATATCACTTGGGATATGGTTTATAGATATTTAAAATTCTTAGGGTATGAGGTTACTTATTGTCGTAACGTTACTGATGTTGATGATAAGATCTTGGCTAAAGCAAAAGCGGAGAATTCTACTCAAGAAGAAGTTTCAAAAAAATATTATGATATTTTTTCAGAGAGCATGAAAAATTTAAATGTATTGAAACCTGATATAGAGCCTTTCGCTACTAAAAATATTGGAGAAATGATCGCAATTGTTAAAAACCTTATTGATAATGGATTTGCATATGAGGTTGATGGTGATGTTTATTTCAGAGTTAAAAAATTTGACGAATATGGTAAATTAAGCAAACAACCTATTGATGATTTAGTAGCAGGTGCTAGAGTTGAAGCTTCCGGTAAAAAAGAAGATTTCTTAGATTTTGCTCTATGGAAAAAAGATGATATTGATGGCTTTAAAAGTCCTTGGGGACTTGGAAGACCGGGTTGGCACATAGAATGTAGCGCAATGGCAAGAAAACATTTAGCTAAGCAAATTGATATTCATGCTGGTGGTGCAGATTTAATTTTCCCTCATCATGAAAACGAGATAGCTCAGTCTGAATGTGCAAATGGATGTAAGTTTGTAAAATACTGGTTGCACAATGGCTTTGTTACTATAAATAAAGAAAAAATGTCTAAGTCACTCAAGAATTTTGTTTCTATAAGCGATTTATTAGCTAGCTATGATGCAAACACTATTAGGTTTTTCATACTGACAAACCATTATAGAATGCCTGTTGAATTCAATGATTTAGCTTTATATAGCGCTCAAGCAGGATTTAAAAGATTAAAATCTTCGATTAATGAAGTTCTTGAATATGTAGGAGCTGATAACTTAATATCTGATATTCATACTGAGGAAATTGAACAGTTTATAGAAGCAATGAATAATGATTTTAATACGTCTGTGGCGATGTCAGTTTTGTTTGACTTGGCGACAAAAGCTAATAAAGCTAAAGCAGCTCAAGATAAGCAAGAAGCTGCAAAATACGCATCTGCACTTGTAAAACTCACTGATGTTTTGGGTTTTACTGTAGAAAAAGAGCAAATTTCAGAAGAAGAATTGCAAAATAGATTATCAACTATAATAGATGATTTCGATTTCTTAACAAATGATGAAAAAGCCTTAACCGGCAATGATTTGATGGCAAAAATTATCACTGTCAGAAATCAGGCAAGAAATGATAAAAACTGGCAAATCGCAGACAGTATAAGAAATTCTTTAAATAAAATAAATATTGTACTAAAGGATAATAAAGATAGTACTATCTGGCAAGAAAGGCAATAATGCAGGAACTTTTGATAACTTCTTTATGTCTAAGTTAAAACATGAGTTTAACGAAGAATAAGGAAGTTGCATAAATAAAAACATGCTACTGCTAGCATGTTTTTGTTGGATATATGTTACCTACTCTACTAATGAGCTGTGCGTTTTTCAACCATCATAGGTATAGCGATTAAACCTAGGTACATAACCAATCCGAAGAAAACTACATAAAATGCATCCATAACAACTTCCTTTACTTTATCACATGTATATTATTCCCAAGAAAGAAATAAGTTAAACCTGTATTCAGAAAAAACTGATGAGGTTATAATTAAAAGTATGAGGTATTTATGGACAAGTTAAAAATTACTAAGCTATTTGCAGACCTTTGTTGCTCTGAGTGCAAGCATGATTTTACAGAAGAATCCATTTCAATTATCAGACAAGAGCACGGCTTATACGTTGTTCAGGTGACTTGTGAGCATTGCAATAAAACATTCGGTCTTGCATTTTTAGGACTTGAGTCAATTGCGCTAAAACCACATGAAATTGAAGATGAGTATATGCGTTTAACAATTCAGGAAGGTCCAGCTAGTATTTCTGCTGATGATGTACTTGATGCACATAGATTTATCCAGAATATGGATAGCGATTGGAGCAAGTATATTCCTGAAGAGTTCAAGAATTAAAGAAACTTGATTCTATTGTCTTTAACGATGTCGAAAGGTTGATTATTCATTTTTTTGATGTAATCTACAGCAACTTTATCTTTGTCAAAATCATAGTGATCAAGCATTTGATCGGTTTTCTTTAACATAGTGAAGTTGTCGCCGCCGTTGCACATATAGTCATCGTAGATTGTTACATAGTTTTTATTAGGGTTAGGATTGTTGACGTCAATTGGAGTTTTGTTGTTGTTTTTATCAATGAAGCTTGCTTCAACAACCTTTCCTTCTTTATTTAAAGTATATGTCAGACCTGAAACTTGTAATATATTTGGCTTGTGATCAGGTGTTTTAAGTGAAGTACCGCCAAGATTTAAGGCATCTACTAATTCTTTTTCAGACAAGTTTACTTTGCATAATTTGTTTTTGAATGGGAAAATACTGGACATATCACGCTCAGTGATTAGTCCTGATGTTAAGCAACCTCTAAAGTTGCCTGAGTTTACAAGAACCAGATCAACGTCCATTTCTTTTCTTACAGCATCAGCAACGAAGCTAGCATATGGATTTTCTTCTATCAAAGGTTCTTTTGGATATGGATCAGCTTTTCTTAAGTTTCCGATTACAGGTGACTCACCTAGTATTTTATCTGTCATCGTAGTCATAAGAAGGTTTTTGCCATAGTCAGCAGATTTAATTACATTGTTTTGAACTTGAACGATTTGACCTTTGTCGTTGTATTCTAAATTAAGAATACCAAAGTGATGCCCGTCTCTTCCTGCTTGAGTAATTACTACAGGTTCACCTGTTGGAGAATAGAATAGGTTTTCTCCTTCTTTAACCCCTTCTATAAGGTCATGTGAGTGTCCGCCTAAGATTACATCGATTCCAGATACGGATTTGGCGATATTCTTTTCTTCTGTGTTTCCAACGTGAGACAGAAGTATGATTTTGTTGATGCCTTGTGCTTTTAGTTTATTTACTTCTTCTTGAAGTTCTTTAATAGTGTCTTCTTTGCTATCTACTGTTACGCCTTCTAAAAGATCTTTGTTTTTAATTCTTTTATTTAAATCTATCGGTTGAAGACCAACTATTCCGTACTTATTGCCGTTTTCTTCGATGATTGTTGAATTTGCAACTTTATTTTTTAAAGCTGAATTTTCAGGAATATTAATATTTAGTCCTAAAAATTTAGTTTTAATATCTTTAATTATGCTTCCTAATTTTGAAACAGATATATCAAACTCGTGGTTTCCAATTGTGCTGGCTTGTATACCAGCTGTTTGCAAGAATGTTGCTGCAGTGATGTTGGTTTTTTCATCTTTTCCAATAAAGGTGTCACCTGAACAGAGTTTTAGTCCATCAACGTTTTGTTTTTTTACGAAAGAGTCAAACTGAGCTGATGCGTTTGTAATTTGCTCCATTTTTGGAATTTGACCATGCACGTCGTTAACATAAAAGATTGATGACTTAACGTTTTGAGAATTAGACCCGACTGAATTAACCATATAAACCACACTCTTAGCTATTGATACTTATATAAAGATCCTCAAAAACTATTTTGCCATGATAAGAGAAAATATTTATTAAATGTTACATTCTTTTATTTTAATGCTGGCTTGTAATAGGTCGTTAGTTGTTGTTATTTTGAAGTTTGAATATTCTCCTTCAATAACATAAACATCCACGCCTAAATGCTCAAGTAAGCCGGCATCGTCACTATAATTCTCACCTTTTAATTTATTATGAGCATCTAGTATTAAGTTGTAATCAAATATCTGTGGTGTCTGAACATTCCATAAAAAATCACGGTTTGGTGTTTCTATGATTTTAAGGTTTTCGTCTACTTTTTTAATTGTATCTATTGTCTTGACTGCAACAATTACAGCTTTAGTTTGCTTTGCTTTTTCAAGACATTTTATGATTGTTTCTTTTTTTATTAAAGGTCTTGCGCCATCATGAATAATCACGTAGCTGCAATCTTCACAAGCTTTTAATCCGTTATAGACAGATTCTTGCCTGTTTTGTCCGCCTTGCACAATTTTGATTTTCGGGTAATTGTCTTTTAGTATTTGTTTAAGCTCGGGCATCAATTCTTTTGATGCAGGAATGATTATTTCTTCAACTTCTTTTATTGAATGAATTGTTTCTATTGAGTGAAGTATAACGGGTTTTCCCTCAAGGTTTTCTAATAATTTATTTTTGCCCTGGTATCTTGAAGATGACCCTCCAGCTGGAATTATTGCTTTTATGTTCATTATTTCCTCTCAAAATGATTAAAACTTTTGTTTTCGAATATTTCTTTTGTAATTACTAAGTTTTCACCGTTGTTTTTTATGTAGATGTTAGGATTTTCTGATTTTTCTGTAACTTTGCCTATTACTTTAAATTCGTTTTTAGCTAATTTATTGATATATTCTTCAGGTACACAGGCAATCAGCTCATAGTCTTCGCCTCCCCAAAAAATCCAATCTTTATAATTTTGATTATACTTTGTTGCGATATTTTCTATTTCTTTATCGTAAGGTATTTTATCAAAATCGACTTCAATAGAGCATTTGCTTGCTTCAGAAATTTTGTACAACGCATCAATTAACCCGTCAGAAGTGTCCATAACAGCTATATTTTGATTGGCGATTTCTGCAAGTTCTAATCCGTTTTCAACTTTTGGAATAGGATCGATGTGTGCGTTTATAATGTTTTCATTTGCATTTATATTTTTAGATAAACAGTACAAGCCACAAGCACTTGAACCGAAATTTCCAGTTGCGATAATCACATCATCTTTTTTTGCAAAAGATCTTGAAGATATAAATTTAGACGTTTTTTTGCCTATTGCAGTGATACTGATAAAAAGCTTATCACTACCTGTAATGTCGCCACCTGCAACAGTTACGTTATATTCTTTGCAAATATCGTTTACGCCCTTGTAGTATTCTTCTATAAAATTCTCATCCAGATATGATGGAATTGATAGAGAAATTAAAACATATTTTGGAGTAGAAATACTTGCTGCAATATCGCTTATATTTACCGCAATTGATTTTCTGCCTAATTTATAAGGGGTTGTGGTTTTTAGAGAAAAATGTACATTTTCAACTAATGAGTCTTGAGTTATAAAAATATCTAAATCCTTTAGATAAGCACAATCATCGCCTATAAGGCGAGAATCAGACAATGTATTGCTTATTATTTTTATAAAATCAAGTTCTTTCATTTCTAAATTTTATCACCAAAGCTAGATTTGTTATAGAAAATAGATTTTTTTCTTAAAAAACCGCATTAGCCAAAGAAAAATATTAAAATCATCCCAATTTCATTAAAAATGTTACGTTTTTTAAAAAAATAATAATGATTTTACTATCTTTTATTCTGTCAGCAAGTACAATAAGTGTAATAGTAGATTGAAATGAGGGAATAAAATGCTTGAGTTTAACTATAGCAATGTATGCTCAGATGTTATCGGGTCAACCCATGGACTTGATATAACTGAAGAATTCAATAATTATAAAGACCAAATTACTAAAATTATTGCTGATTTAAATTCAAGGAAAGATAAACCGGGACAATGGCTTCAATGGATGAACTTGGGTTACCATGAAGAAACTGTTTGGTATGTTAAAGAATATGCTGCTATGGTAGAAGGCAGATTCGAAAATGTATTAGTCCTTGGTATTGGCGGTTCTGCATTAGGTGGAATGGCTGTTTGTGAAGCTTTGCTTAAACCTTATTGGAATCTATTAACTAAAGAACAAAGAAAAAATTATCCACGTATGTTTTTCTTGGATAACATTGATCCGGATCAAATGAGCGGATTATTTGAAGTTCTTGATCTTGAAAAAACTTTAGTATGCGTAATTACAAAATCAGGTTCTACAGCTGAGACTATGTCTCAATATATGGTAATTAAAGATATGCTCGAAAAAGAGCTTGGCGATGATTACAGAAAAAATATAGTTGCTGTAACAGATAAACAAACAGGTATATTAAGACAGCTTTCTGATCAAGAAGGATATAAGACTTTTGTCGTGCCTGACGATGTAGGCGGCAGATTCTCAGTTTTCTCATCAGTAGGACTTTTACCTTTCGCTTTATCAGGTTTAAATATTGATGAAATTATCCAAGGTGTTAAAGATATGGATTTAGTGCTTAAAAACATCGATATTTGGCATAATATTGCTGCTCAAAATGCTTTAATCCACTATCTTATGGATACTAAAAAAGGTAAAAATATAAATGTAATGATGCCATACTCAAGCAGGCTAAAGTATGTAGCAGATTGGTTTGTGCAACTTTGGGCAGAGTCTTTAGGTAAAGAGTTTGATAAGGAAAATAATGTTGTTAACGTTGGTCCAACTCCACTAAAATCGCTCGGTGCTACAGATCAACACTCACAAATTCAGCTATATAATGAAGGTCCGAATGATAAACTAATTAACTTTATCAGAGTTAAAGAATTCGATAATACAGTAGAAATTCCTAAAATGTTTGAATACACTGGTATCGGCTATCTTGGTGGTAAGACTATTAATGATCTTATTAATGCTGAAGCTGATTCTACTAAAGTAACATTGACTGATTTATCAAGGCCTAACGTTACTATTACTGTTCCAAAAGTTGATGGTTACCATATTGGACAGCTTCTTTATATGTTGGAAATTCAAACAGCTATAGCTGGTGAATTGTATAACATTAACGCATTTGATCAGCCTGGCGTTGAACAAGCTAAAAATTATACCTATGCTTTAATGGGAAGAGCCGGATATGAAGATTCAGCTAACCTATTAAAAGAAAAAATGGCGAGATAATTATAAATTTTATGTGTATTGTTCTTCTTGCATAGCAACTGCGCTAATCTGATTTGCAGCGATACAGAACTTTTTGATTGGTCCGATTGTTTCTTTTTCAATTATTTTGTTGCTGGCTGGCGTTGTTTTTAACAATTGGATAAGTTCTTCATATACAGCCAAAGGGTTTTCAAAGTATAAAACCATAGGTGCTGCACTTCCTTTTATAAACAATAAAATTGAAATTCTTGTTTTTATTTGTGGTGGTTGAACAAATGGTTGTGGCATACTTATTCCTTCTAAAACTACATTCTATATGCTTAAGTTAAACAAATTTTGTATAAATGTCAAGTAAAAAGGGCTTATTTATTCAATAAGCCCTTTTTATTATTTTTATTTATCTTATGCCCACATTCCAGTTGCTTCGTTATAGTATAACTCTGAAAGTGCGTTTGATGAGTAATTAGAAGATGATGTCGGGTAGTTGTATGCCACATTGGCTGATGGATTTTGAACAGTTGATAAATAAGAGTTGTATAAATGCTCTTGTGGACCAGTTGTGGTATCTAATTTATATGCGCCGACTTGTGATAATTCTTTACCTAGCATTGATGTTGTACCGATAAAGCTGCCGCTTTGACCTTGTTTAAGCGATATTATTTTGGATAAGTCAGAATAGTCTTTTAACGTTAATTTTTGCTTGTTTTTTACTATGAACTTTTTTATGCTTTCGAGAGATGCCGTTTTTATGCTTTCTGGCACATTCTTGCCTTTCATTACATAGTCGTCTAATTGTTGCGTCGCGCGAGACTTAGCTGTTTTTGAGTATAGTTTTGTTGAGTCTGCTATCTTTTGTTTTGTACCGTTTAGCAATCCACCCTTGTTTTCATCTAAGGCATTTTTAGCTGTGTTTAATTTTTCTTTTGTTTTATTTAATGTTTCATAAGCTTTTTTGAGTTCACCAGCTGAATGTTTTGAATTTTTCATGTTTTCCAGATCATCTAATGCTTTTGAATATTTAGCTTTAGCTTTTGTTGTTTTTGCTTCTTGCCCGGTTCTTTTTACATCGTCTATTGTGTCAGAGAATTTTTTTGTTAATTTTACTTCTGAACCGCCTTTAAAGTCATCATAAGTGTTTTTTAGTCCATCTTTGACCGCAGTTATTTTTTGACCTGTAGAACTTCCTTTTGTAAAACCGTTTGATTTTATATTCTTAACTACAGTGAGTCCATTGTATCCATTTCCACCAGTGATGCTGCATTTAGCATCTTTAAAGTATCCTGCTATATTGCCTCTTAGGCCAGTAGCAGTTGACATTGCAGAACCATTGATGTTTTTCATTGTTTTTATACCAGCTTTTGTTCCTACTACAGCCAGTCCTACTTGAAGAGCGCCCCCACCCATTTCTTGGAATGCAGCTTCGGCTTCAGCATCAGTGTCAGCAGTCGCCGCATTGTAGACGCCTTTACCTACAGTTATTGCGCCGGCAACTCCTCCTGCAACAGCCATCGCTACACCTGCTGGTGGGCATACAATTCCTAATGCTATAGCTCCAGCTGTGACGAGTAGTTTTTTAGGGTCTGTGACAATACTTTTTACCGTGTTTACAACTGCATTTTTGGCACCCTTTAAAAAGTTTCCAACACCTTTCCAAAAACCTATTTTGCCATCGTCTTTTCCATCAGAAGCCGCCGATGTTTTAGTGGCAGATGTTTTTAATGTGTCGATGTTTGTGTTTATAGTTGGTAAAGTACTACCGCCATATGGATTATTTACCAGTTGATTTTGATAATAAGTTGGTAAATTATAAGGCGAAATAGAATTTAATGATGCAGACATAATTTTCTCCCCATTTCCTCAATGTAATTATATTGAACATATCTTGTATATATAAAAAAAATACACTTTCAATAATTTACCTAATTAAGAGAAATGTTAAGAAAGATTACAAATATATTTAGTCAGAATCATCTTCTTGAAACACCGCAGGAACGCTAGTGTATTGCGATTTAAGGCTGTTTTCTATTTTTAATATTCGGTCTTTTGCAAGGTTGGAATTTGGGTTAAGGCTCAGTGTGATTTTGTAATATAAAAGCGCATTTGGTATGTCACCAAGTCTTTCGTAGCACATAGCCGTTGATAGGTTTGTTGTGTAGTTTTTTAAGTGCCCTGAACTAAGCGCTAGTTTGAAAAATTCCAATGCAGCGTTGTATTCTTGATAAAAATACAGGTATTCTCCAAGTGCAGTGTGGATTTCCGGTAATGTTGGATTGATGCTGTATGCTTTCATCAATATGGTTTTTGCTTTGGATTTTTCATCCAATAATGTGTATGTCTTGCCTAATCCAACCATAGCTGCGATATTTAAGTCATTTTTTTCGTATTCTTGAGAGTATATTTCAAGCGCTTTTTGAACGTAATAATCTTTTTCACTTTTATTCATTGAAATTGCAGCTTTATAAAGATGAGAATTCCCCTCTTTGATGTTGTCTTGAGCATAGCTATTTAGCTGAACAGTAATCAGCAAAAGGGAAATACATATAGTGTTTTTAATAAATCGTTTCATAATAATAAAATTTAACTTAATAATTCACAACAAACAATATTATAACAGGTTTGAAATATGATATAAATATGTATATAAATTCAAATAAATAATATAAAATTAATTAGGGACGGGAGATAAAATTGCAGGAGCTATTAGCTTTAATTTTATTGTTAGGATTGTCAACAGCATTTGCGATGGCTGCTTTGATTCTAAGTCTTTTGATTTCTCCAAGAGCTGAGTCCAATATTAAAAATTCAACCTATGAATGCGGAATGAATACTTTTTCTGATGCAAAAATTCAATATAATATGCAATTTTTTATGTATGCTATTTTATTTTTGATTTTTGATATCGAAACAATTATGCTTTTCCCTTTTGCTCTTGTGTTCAATCAATTAGGTTTACTCGCTTTTGTCGAAGTCACTATTTTTGTATTGTTACTGCTGTTAGGGTTGGTTTTTGCCGCTAAAAAGAATATGTTAAGGTTTAGGTAATGCAACTAATATTATCATCTGTAGATTGGGTATATAACTGGGCAAGGTCAAATTCGCTTTGGCCAATGACTTTTGCAACCTCTTGTTGCGGTATTGAAATGATGTCTACATCTGCTTCAGATTATGATATTGCCAGATTCGGTTCTGAAGTCTTTAGGGCTACACCAAGGCAAGCAGATTTGCTTATAGTTGCAGGAACAATTACTCATAAAATGGCGCCAGCTTTATTGAAATTATATGAGCAAATGGCAGAACCTAAGTATGTTATTGCTATGGGCGCTTGTACATGCAGCGGAGGAATGTATAAAAACGACTCTTATGCTGTGGTTAACGGTGTGGATAAAATTATTCCTGTTGATGTTTATTTGCCGATGTGTCCGCCTAAACCAGAGTCATTGTTAGATGCAATTATCAAGTTGCAAAAACAGATTAGAACAGAGTCTTTAGCTAAGAGAAATGATTATATTCTTTCTCATAAACCAAAATTAGCTTTAGGCAGTGATGATTCTGAAATATTAGTTGCTTCGCCTGATATTGAAATATACGGGTGGGGATTGTAGGAGAATAAGATTGTATAGTTCATTGATTGAATATTTTTCGATAGATAGGTATGAAGAGCTGAATGATGGTATCTGCAAGTTTTACATCCCTAAAAATCGAATCAGAGAAGTTTTATCTCATCTGAAAAATCAACCTGAATTTTCTTTTGATATGCTGCTTTCAGTCACTTGTATGGATAATTCTGAAAGTTTCGAGCTCTCTTATATTCTTTATTCTTCTCAAACAGATAAAAATATAGTTATCTCAACAACTATCTCGAGAGAAGATCCAATTATTGACTCAGTTAGTGAGATATTTAAGTCAGCAAACTGGGATGAAAGAGAAAATTTCGATTTATTTGGAGTGAATTTTGTTTCTCATCCAAATTTAAAAAGATTATTGATGCCAAAAGACTGGGTCGGTCACCCGTTAAGAAAAGACTATGAGCTTAATGATGAAAGGTTATCCTGGAACAAATGAGCGAAAAATTAAGACAAACAATGAAAGTTAATATAGGTCCACAACATCCTTCTACTCATGGGGTATTGCGCTTAGTCTTGGATTTAGAAGGTGAAGTTATAAAAGATTGTGAACCTGTTATCGGTTACCTTCATCGCGGTATGGAGAAAATGGCTGAGTCCAGAACTTATCTCCAATATTTGCCAATAGTTGATAGAATAGATTATCTTGCAAGTTTCTTCTGTGCAGAAGCTTTTTGTGGAGCTATAGAGAAGCTTTCAGGTATTGAGGTTCCTAAAAGAGCACAATATTTAAGAGTTATGACTATGGAGATGAACAGAATTGCATCACATCTCTTGTGGTTGGGGACTTTTATGCTTGATTTAGGTGCAAGTTCTCCATTTTTCTATTGCTTTAGAGAAAGAGAGCAGATTTTAAGATTATTTGAAGACTTAACCGGACAAAGAATGATGTATAATTACCATACTTTTGGCGGCGTAAAAAGGGATTTACCGGAAGGCTTCTTATCTCAGTTGAAGCTATTTACAGATGATTTCTCTTCTAAAGTTGATGAGTATGAGGATATTATTACAAAAAACCCGATATTCTTAAAAAGAACTTATGGAATTGGTATTTTAAATAAAAAAACTGCTCTTGATTATGCAATTACTGGTCCTAATCTTAGAGCATCAGGTGTTGCTCTCGATTTGAGAAAGCAAAAACCTTATCTTGTATATGAAGAACTCGACTTTGATGTTCCTAACCGTAAATACGGAGATAGCTGGAATAGGTATTTTGTTCGTGTTCAAGAAATGAGAGAATCGTTAAAAATCATCTTACAGTGCGCAAAATGGCTGTCTGAACATGAAGGCGAAGATTTTAAATTAAATGACATCAAGCCTATTATGATTAAGCCTAATGCAGGCATGGTTGTTAATAATATTGAATCTGCAAGAGGAATTCTATCTTGCATAGTTTATTCAGACGGATCAGCAAAACCTGTCAGAGTTAAATGGAGAACTCCTTCTTTTTATGCTGTTCAGGTATTACCAACGTTGATTAAAAATCACATGTTTTCTGATGTGATGGCGATTTTTGGCAGTTTAGACGTCATTTTACCAGAGGTGGACAGATAATGGATGTTTTATATTCATACTATATTGAATATCTAAATAAGCTAGGTGTAAACGAAATGCTGTCTATACTGGCATGGTATATCCTAAGTTTTATTATCATAGCGATTCTTTTAGTTGGAGTTGTTATAGTTCTTGTTCTTGTTGAACGTAAAGTTTTGGCACTTTTTACAGTTAGAAAAGGGCCGAATAGAGTTGGGCTCTGGGGTTGCCTTCAAACTGTTGCTGATGCGATTAAATTATTGTTTAAAGAAGATATTACTCCAACAGGTGCAGATAAGTTTTTATTTTCGATTGCTCCGATTATGGTATTCGCTCCTATTATGGCAGTATGGGGTTTAATACCATTTTGCAGCGGTTTTAATGTATTTAATTCTGTTGTTGGGGTTATTTTATTTGTTTCAATTCTTTCTTTCCCTGTTATAGGAACTCTATTAGCAGGGTATTCAAGTAATAATAAATATTCATTAGTAGGTAGTGTAAGAGCTTGTATTCAGACAATCAGCTACGAATTACCTTTATTTATGAGCGCTTTAAGTGTTGTGATACTTGCAGGCACTTTGAATATAAATTCTATAGTCCTCTCTCAGTCAAATACCTACGGTATTTTAGGTTGGTATTTTATACCATCATTTATTGGGTTTGTTGTGTTCTCTGTATGCGCTTTAGCTCAAATGAATAGAACTCCTTTTGATCTTCCTGAAGCTGAAAGCGAACTAGTGAGTGGTTATAATACAGAGTATTCAGGCATGAAGTTTGCTATGTTTTTCTTGGGTGAATATGCGGCAACGTTTATTATCAGTACGTTTATTGTTACTTTATTTTTAGGTGGGTATTTGTCACCATTTGGATTTTATTTTGTTGAAAAATTGAATTGTTCTTTTGTGTTGACTCAATTTTTAATTTATTTAGAGCAATTCTTTTGGTTAATTTTTAAAACTGCGATTATTTTATTTCTCATCATGTGGGTTAGAGCAACATTACCAAGACTCAGAGCTGATCAGCTTACAGAGTTTGCTTGGAAAATATTGTTGCCGTTATCAATTTTAAATTTCTTTGTGGTATGTGTGGTCAAATATTTAGGATCTGGGGTGTGTTGTAATGTTTAAAAAAGTAATGAATTTCTTTTTTTCTATGACAAAGGGGCATTTTACTGTATTAAAAAATGCCTTCAGAAAAAGGGTTACTCTTGAGTATCCGGAAAAGAAAAGACCTTTAAATGATAGATTTAGAGGCAAAATTGGTTTTAATTACGATGAAAACGGAAAATCATTGTGTACTGGGTGTGGAATCTGCCAAAGGGTTTGCCCTTGTAAAGATTTGATAAAGATTGAACGTGTAAAAGATGAACATGGTAAATTTAAAGTATCAAAATATGAGATTGACATCAGTCATTGTATTTTTTGCGGGAACTGCGTAGAACATTGCCCTGAAAATGCGATTAAGATGACAAAAAACTATGAACTAGCGTCGTTAAATAAAAAAGATTTGGTATTAACTCTAAAAGGTAATTAATTGTGGAAGCATTATCTCAGATATTATTCTATATGATTTCTTCTTTGCTGATATTTTCAGCATTAGGGGTTATTTTTTCTCCACGAATTATATATTCTGTAGTTTTTGCTTTTATAACTTTTCTAACGGTGTCATTTGTGTATTTTATGCTAAATGCTCCATTTAATGCAGTTGTGCAAATTGCTATATATGGTGTTGCAG
>JAEZOG010000189.1 GCA_023414155.1 Cyanobacteria bacterium OH_CFB_184
TATAACAAAACAAGTAAGCGAGCTGAGAAGATAAGCAACTATTCTAAATATATGAGCATAACTAGAGAACAAAAAGAAATAAAAGAAAAAATAAACAAGTTTCAGAAGACAGGTAACATTCAAAAAGCAATTGAGACCTGTCAGTTAGCTTTGCTCAACGATGCTACAAATGCAGATCTTCACGTAAAACTGGGCGATCTTTATTTAGAATGGCACCTTGATATTTACCAAGCAAAACAATATATCGATGAAGCCATAACTGAATACCAAAGGGCGCTTGAAACATATATTGATTCGCCAAAAATATTTTTTAAGATAGGTTTAGCGTTTTATCATAAAAGTGAGCTTGATAAAGCGATAAATTACTTTGAACTTGCAATAGAACACAATCCAAAAATGTCAAAAGCCTATTATATGATTGCAGAAACCTGCATGAAAAAGGGCAAATTCCTTGAAGCAATTGAAGCAGCTGAAAAAGCAGCTAAAATCACGCCATTTAATTCTTCAAGAACACATTATTTGATTTATAACATTCTTAAAGTTATTTCGTTTAAAGACTACAAAACAAAATTAAGAAGCTACGTTGAGCTGTTGTATTCATTCTTGACGCTTCCTTTTGATAAAGACGCGATAAAAGAAGTTTTAAGAAAAGTATCTTATATTAAATTTATTCCAATGTTATTAACAGGGCTGATAAAAGCACGATTAAACGGAATAAATGAAGCATTAGCCATATATTTAAAAGCGGTGGAAAAAGCACCTGGATTCATTCTTTTGTACTGCTTAATCGGCGAAATATATAGATCACTAGGAAGATACGATGATGCTATTTGTGAATATAAAATGGCGATATGGCTCGATAGCTTAAATATTACGGCATACAACTCTCTTTGTATGGTGTATGAAGAGCAGGGCGATTATGACAGTGCGATTGATGTTTATAAAAAGCTGATTGAAATTCAGCCGTATATGGCCCAATACCACAGCAATCTAGGTAACATTCTATACCTAAAAGGTGAGATAGAAGAAGCAATCACTCACTACCAAAATGCTATCACAATCAACCCTAGCTTAAACTGGACAAGTATTATTGCTCAAACTCTAGGCTATGTATTCCAAGAAAACACAAAAGACCTGGATGCAGCAATCAGTGCTTATCAAAGTGCATATTTATTAACACCAAAAGACATAGATATATACATAAATTTAGGAAGCGCTTTTTATGAAAAGGGTCAGTACGACAATGCTTTAACCGTATATAGAAGAGCGATTGAACTAGAACCATATAATGCAAAAATTCACTGCAACTTAGGGTACTTATACTGGGGTAAAGGCGATCTTGAAGAAGCAATAAAAGCTTATGAAACAGCTATAAAATATGATAAAACATACGACATTGCTTATAACAACTTAGGTGTAATTTACCTTGATGACTTAGGCAGAGTGCAAAAAGCAATTGAGTTGTTTGAAGAAGCAATAAAATTCAATCCAAACTATGCACTTGCATACTACAACCTTGCACGATCAATCGCAATAACAGGCGATAAAATCGAAGCAGCTAAACTATACCAAGTAGCTATGGATTTAAACACAATTACAAATGAGCTAGACCCTCAGGAAATCCACGACAAAATTCAGGATTTATTCAACTAAAGAGAGATTATGAAATATTCAAATGAAGTTAGAATACTATACAGCGATACTGATGCATATGGTGTCGTCTGGCATGGTGCTTACATAAAATGGCTAGAAGCCGGTAGAGTTGAGCTGTCAGAAATGCTTGGCTTGCCTTTAGAAGAATTAGAAAAGCAAGGCGTAACCTTTCCTGTGGTTGATTTAAACCTGAGATATAAATCTTCTGCCTGGTTTAATGAAAGAATAATAATTGAAACTTCGATTGAAGAACTCAAAAATACAACTGTCAAATTTAAACACGTAGTAAAAGAAAAAGATACCGAAAAAGTAAGAGTAATAGCATCTAGCACTATAGTCGCAATAGATAAAGACGGAAAACTCTACAAAAGATTACCAGAAAACATTTATAACTGCTATAAAAAAGCAATCGAACAAGAAAACTGCGATTTACAGATTAACTAATAACTGAGCTGAAAATCTTTTTCTTCTATTTATAAAATTCAATAATGTTTTCATTTTTAATTCCTTTACTTATATATAAAAAGTATATACTTAGACAAAAATTGCCTTTTCTCATCACTAATTATTAATATTTATTAACAAAATAAAATGACCAAAATCAAATTCCCCACAGAAAGTTTCATAAAAGAAAAAAGATACGCTCCTGAAACATTTTCAGTTGAAGCGGTTTTGCTTATCTCTTTAAATAAGTTTTTTACTGTTTTTTTGATTTCTCAAATATTTGAGCTAAATTGTGCAATGAAAAAAAGCTACAAATATTATTTAAGCGAATTTGAAACGAGTTTTCTAGGAAAAGTCGATGACAAAGATAAAGATTTTTATTTTGCTGATACTAAATATTCTTTGGTTTATAACTTTTGCCACAGCTTTTCAAAAAGAAGGTACAAAGGAATAATTGAAATCAAAGTTGAATTTATCGACAAAGATTCTCTTGAGAACAGCTACTTTAAAGTAGCTATGTGCATTTTACCGGAAGTTGATATAAATATAGAATTTAGTAACATTACAGAAGAAGGTATTTTAAAAATATCTCAAGACTTTTTAGAAAAAATTTGGGAATCAATTTTTAAAAGTCTTAAAAAGAAAGAATTAAATAATTTTAATTCTATAAATAAAACCGATTTAAAAGACTACCTTTTAACCTGTGCAATCTCTCCACAAATTGATATTTCAAAGGAAATTTTTGTACTATTAAAAGATGAATCTTTCACGCTTAATGATTCTATTACAGACCTTTTTCATATAATTATGGACAAATTTATTTGTGATAAAACAAATCCAAAAGCTATATTTCTGAGCTGTGAAGAGGTTTTAAGCATAAAAAATAAGAAAAAAAACATAAATACACAAGGTAACAGAGGCGGCTTTAAAGAGAAACAAAAAGACAAAATAAAAAAAGATTTAATGTTCTTAAAAGCTGCAAATATAATAAATTATATTGAAATAGAAAAAAATCAATTCAGAATTACATTGATTCACAATGCTTTTAAGTCAAATTCGATTATATATCCAATTTCCAAAAAGATTGCAGAATACAATCCAAGAAGCAATTTTTACTGCAAGAGAATAGGAGAATATCTATCTTTTCACTCTTATACCCTTAATCAAAAAAACTTAGAAATAAATACGATTAAACTCATAAACCTAGGAGCAGACAATTTTAGTTCATTAAAGCCATCTCTTTTAAGAGAAAACCTTGAAAAAGCTTTAGATACCCTATCAAAAGATGAAATAATTTCAAGGTGGGAATACAAAAAAATAAATGAAGATGAATTAAAAGGCAGCAATTGGTTTAAAAAATACAAAACTCTGAAAATTAAAATAAATATGCAGTCGGGATTTTAAAATACCTTGATAAAGAATCAGATTGTTACATGCCGGCAACTTTCCTTTTCCGCCCGAGAAAACAGAAGAAAACTATCGGGATTTAGAATCCTCTACACCTGAGGGAAGGATTAAAAAAATGTCATAGTAAAGTCGTAAGCTTACGATAAAACAAGAAAGGAACACTATGGCATACAAAATCCCATATACATTCATTCCAGGGACAAAAGCAAAAGCAAATGAAGTTAACTCAAACTTTTCGTCTGTGGCAGAGTACCTGACAGAAGTGAATACAAATTTAATCAGCACAACATCAGACTTAAACTCAACAAAAGAAAATTTAGATGATGCAAAAGTACTTTTTAGAGAGAACAAGACTAAATTTTGCGTAAATTCTTGCCCAGGAACTTTAATAACAACAGCAGGAACAGCAATATATTTCAACTCAACATTTGTAATAACAAACACAAACGGCATAAGTGAAACCATTACTTCTTGTCCATCTATAAATTGCGCTTCATTAGCTGACGGCACTTACAACATTTTTGTAGGCGTCGACTCTACAAATGAGTATTTTGCAAATACTATTTACAGGCAAAAAACAGAACCTAGCGAGAAAAAACAAAACGACATTTGGTTAAATACATCAATAGAACCGATTTTTGCAGGCAAATGGGACGGTACAATCTGGGTTGAATACAAAAAAGTACCAGTTGGAAGTTTTACAATGTTAAATGGATCTATAACTGCAACTAAAATCTTTGATTTCAACGAAAATGGTTATAACGTAACAACTAACAGCCCAGCAGGTAACGGGAGTCTTTCAAACTTAACTTCAGAAGGTAAAAAAGTCATCACCTCTAATGCAATTGTCGACTATTCTAAACCCACAACTTTAAGTTGGAATACAGTATATCAAGCTCCTTCAGACGGATATATTTATTCAAGAGCATATCTAAGCGACAACAAACACTACTATGTTGAAATAGGCGAGACAAACACACTTGGAACAACTATTTGTTATACAAAAATCACTGATGTAACCAATACTTTGCAAATGGTAGTTCCGATACCAAAGGGCTACTACTACAAAATATCAGGTAATGGTAGCAACACCTTATCAACATTCTACCCAATGAAAGGAGCAAACTAATGATAAAAGTACTTTATAATGAAGATGGTACAATCACTGATTTTTGGGCGATTGAAGATATTCCAGCAACCCCATTTATAGAAATATCTGAAGACGATCACAAGATGATTTTAAATAAAGATAGCTATAAAGTTATAAACAATAAACTGACTGATGTATCTGATACTGAAGAATATAAAATCAGAAAAAATGAAGAAGATAAAATCGAAAAACAAAGAAAAATAAAAGAACAAATGATTGAAATCGAAAAGCAACAAGCAAGAGCAATAAGAGAATTAATGATAAGCGACAACGATTACTCCAGATCAAAAATTCTAGCTATTGAAACGCAAATGCAAGAGTTAAGAGATCAATTATAAAATAAAAAAAGAGTTCAGATATTC